>NZ_LEKR01000057.1:0-23952 GCF_001580555.1 Stenotrophomonas sp. DDT-1 | reverse complement strand
GCTGGTGACCGGCCCGACCGGTTCGGGCAAGACGGTGTCGCTGTACACCGCGCTGGGTATCCTCAACGACGAGACGCGCAACATCTCCACCGCCGAAGACCCGGTGGAAATCCGCCTGCCCGGCGTCAACCAGGTGCAGCAGAACAACAAGCGCGGCATGACCTTCGCCGCGGCCCTGCGCTCGTTCCTGCGACAGGATCCAGACATCATCATGGTCGGCGAAATCCGCGACCTTGAGACGGCCGAGATCGCCATCAAGGCTGCGCAGACCGGCCACATGGTGCTGTCCACGCTGCACACCAACGATGCGCCGCAGACCATCGCGCGCCTGATGAACATGGGCATCGCGCCGTACAACATCACCAGCTCGGTGACGCTGGTGATCGCCCAGCGCCTGGCGCGCCGGCTGTGCAACAACTGCAAGCGCCCGGCCAATCTGCCCGAGCATGCGCTGCTGGCCGAAGGCTTCACCCAGGCACAGCTGGACGCGGGTATCGAGCTGTACGAGGCGGTCGGCTGCGATGAGTGCACCGAGGGCTACAAGGGCCGTACGGGTATCTACCAGGTGATGCCGATGACCGACGAGATCGCCACGATCGTGCTGGCTGGCGGCAATGCGTTGCAGATTGCCGAGGCCGCACAGCAGATCGGGGTGAACGATCTGCGCCAGTCGGCGTTGAAGAAGGCCGCTGCGGGCATCACCAGCCTGGCCGAGATCAACCGCGTTACCAAGGATTGAGGTAGAGCCGAGCCCATGCTCGGCTGAGGTACCGAACAGCAGCCGAGCGTGGGCTCGGCTCTACAGTAGATCCACGCCATGCGTGGATGATCGGCCACGGGTCCCATAGTAGTTCCACGCCATGCGTGGATGGCGCGGTCCCGACCACCGCGCAGCCGGGCATGGGCTCGGCTCTACTCCATCCCCAGCTTCTTCAGCTTGTAGCGCAGCGCGCGGAAGGTGATGCCCAGCTGCGCGGCCGTGCGTGTCTTGTTCCAGCGGTTCTCTTCCAGCGCGCGCTGGATGGCGCTGCGTTCGAGCTGTTCGATGTACGAGGGCAGGGCGGCGCTGCCGGGCTGCAGGTCCACCACGGCTTCGGCGTGTGCTGCGCTGCCGGGCGTGCGCGGGGCATGCTGCGGCAGGCGCAGGTCGTCGGCGCCGATGCGGTCTTCTTCGGCCAGGGCCAGCGCGCGTTCCAGGATGTTCTCCAGTTCGCGCACGTTGCCGGGGAAGGCGTACTGGGCCAGTGCATCCAATGCCGACGGCGCCAGCAAAGGCGTCGGGCGGCCGTGGCTGCGGGCCAGCCGTGCCAGCACCGACGCGGCCAGTCCCGGCAGATCCTGGCGACGCTCGCGCAGCGGCGGCACCCTCAGTTCGATCACGTTGATGCGGTAGTACAGGTCGTGGCGGAAGCGCCCGTCCTCGACCAGCTCGGCCAGGTCCTTGTGGGTGGCCGAGAGGATGCGCACGTCCACCGGCTCCTCGTTGGCGGCGCCGACCGCGCGCACCGACTTTTCCTGGATCGCGCGCAGCAGCTTCACCTGCATCTGCAGGGGCAGCTCGGCCACTTCGTCCAGGAACAGGGTGCCGCCATGGGCGGCCTGGAACAGCCCGGGCTTGTCGGCGTGGGCGCCGCTGAAGCTGCCCTTGCGGTGGCCGAAGAATTCGCTCTCCATCAGCTCGCCGGGAATGGCGCCGCAGTTGACCGGTACGAACGGGCCGGCCGCGCGGGCGCCCTGGGCGTGGATGGTGCGTGCGACCAGTTCCTTGCCCACGCCGGATTCACCGAGGATGTAGACCGGCGCCTGGCTGCGCGCGACCTTGCCGATGGTGGTACGCAGCACGTCCATGGCCGGCGAGTCGCCAAGCAGGCGTGCGCCCTGTTCGGCGGCAGGGCCGGGTGCAGGGCGCTCGGTGTTGTTCAGTTCCAGCGCGTGCTTGACCAGGCCACGCAGCACGGCGATGTCCACCGGCTTGCTGACGAAATCGAAGGCGCCGGCCTTCAGCGCTTCCACCGCCAGGTCCATGCTGCCGAAGGCAGTGATCATCGCCACCGGCGTGCGCGGGTAGTGCTGGGCGATCTCGCTGACCAGCTCGATGCCGTTGCCGTCCGGCAGGCGCATGTCGGTGATGCACAGGTCGTACGGATTGCTGGCCAGCAGTTCGCGCGCTTCGGCAAGGTTGGCTGCGGTACTGATGCGCAGCCCCATGCGGCCGAGCGTCAGTACCAGCAGTTCGCGGATGTCGCGTTCGTCGTCGACGACGAGGGCGCTGCGGGTTTCGTTCATGGGCGTGAAAGATAAACGAGGGGGCTGGAAGCGACAAATGTTTGACGCACAGAATCGAGATCAGGTGGGCAACAGCGTATGCGGGCCGGGCAACACCAGGCGGAAGCAGGAGCCGCCGGCGGGTACCGGGATGTAGTCCAGCCGTGCCTGGTTGGCTCGGCACAGCTCGCGGGCGATGTACAGGCCCAGCCCGGTGCCGTGCTCGGACGTGGTGAAGAACGGCCGGAACAACTGCGCGGCCACGCTCTCGGGGATGCCGGGGCCACGATCCATCACGTCGATGACCGCACTGCGCTCGTGCTGCGCCACGCGCAGGCGCACCCGCGCCGGTTGCTGGCCGATGCGGCCATACTTGAGCGCGTTGTGCACCAGCACGGTCAGCACCTGGTAGAGGTGCTTGCTGTCGACCTGGGCCAGCACCGAGGTGTCGTTGATGATCGGCTCGATGCTGTCGGTTTCCAGCGTCTGCCCCTGCTTGTACTCCAGCACGAAGCGGCGCACGAAGGCGGCCAGGTCGACGTTTTCGGGCGTGGCGCGCTCGCGCCGGGCCAGGCCCAGCACGCTTTCGACGATGCCGTTGGTGCGCTGGCACTGCTGGCGGATGATCTGCAGCAGGCGGCGGTCGCTTTCGTTGAAGCCGGTGCCTTCTTCCAGCAGCTGCACCGCGTAGTTGATCGCGGCCAGCGGGTTGCGGATCTCGTGGGCGAGGCTGGCCGAGAAGCGCCCCATTGCTGACAGGGTGAGCGACTCGGCACGGCGCGAGACAACGCTGGAGTCGTCCAGGAACACCAGGGCCAGCTCGCTGCCGGCCAGCAGGCGCGCAAAGCGGGGCTGCACTTCGGGCTGGTCGGGGTTGAGCTGCAGCGGCAGTTCGTCCTGGGCCCAGCCGTTGCGCCAGCGCTGCAGGCGACGGGCGAGTTCCGGGGCGGCGCTGGCCAGGTCCAGGCGGCCGCTTTCGCCGCTGCCGTCGCTGTCACCGAGCAGCATCGAGGCGGCCTCGTTGGCCAGGGTGACACGGTTGTCGGCGTCGACCACCAGCACGCCGGTGCGCATGCGGCGGATGATCAGCTCGTTGATCTGGAACAGGTTGGCTACTTCGTCGCCGCGCTGGTTGGCCAGCTGCTGGTTGCGGCGCGCGCGGCTGCCGACCTGGTAACTGATGAAGGCCAGCGCCAGGTAGCTGGTGGCGAACATCGCCAGTTCGGCCAGGGTGCGGGTGGGGTCGCCGCCTTCCAGCAGCTTCCAGGTGTATTCCACGCCGGTGGCGAGGCTGGCGGCCAGTGCCAGGCCCAGCCCCAGGCTGAGCGGCAGCAGGGTGGCGGCAGCGGCGATGTTGAACAGCAGCGACATCGAAATGCCGGCGCTGGCACCCGGCAGGGCATGCGACAACAGGGTGGCGGCGACGATGTCCACCAGCACGCCGCTGACCACGATCGGGCGCAGCCAGCGTTCGTTGCGGCCGATCACCAGCGCCAGCAGCGACAGCACCAGGTAGATGGCAGCGACGGTGTCGGCCAGCCGCGGGTGGTGGGCTTCGCCGACCATGGCCGACAAGGGGCTGTAGAGCAGGGCGGCGATGACCGAGGCGATCAGCACCCGGTACAGCGCGAAGAAATACAGCTCACGCCGCGGAATCGATTCGATGCGGTCGATCAATGAAGCACTGGGTGACACGCCGGAACTCCCCTTCTGGCTGCCTGGGTCTGGAATCTGCGGCGGGCCTGCCCGGCGTCCCCTGAGGCCGGGCGGTACGTCGCTTCGATGTGGCCCGCGGTGGAAGCCGTCGAGCACCCCCGACGCTGCACACCCTGGTTGACCAGTATAGGCCCCCCGGCAGGCGCCCGCCGGTGCGCCCCTGATCGCGCATTTGACCCGGGCTGGATACCGCTGGCCAGCCGGCCCCCGGGCGCAACTGCCTGAATGACGGCGGAAATCTGGCCGGGTCTGGCGTTTTGTACAGACTTCTTTGCGCCCCGGCGCCGGCTCGGCCACAATAGTGGGCCCGCCGCGGTCCGTGCCGGTGCCTCTTTGAGGGGGCCCTGAGGAATTGCGTGCGGTCGTTCCTATTCCCACGGTGACGCATGAATTTCCACGAATACCAGGCAAAACAACTGCTTGCCGAATACGGCATCCCGGTCCCGGCCGGCAAGGTCGCGGCGACCCCGGACGAGGCGGTTGAAGTCGCCCAGTCGCTGGGCCAGGGCCCCTGGATGGTCAAGGCGCAGATCCACGCTGGCGGCCGCGGCAAGGCTGGCGGCGTCAAGTTCTGCAAGACCGTCGACGACGTGAAGGCCGCAGCGGCCAAGATGCTCGGCACCAAGATGGCCACCTACCAGACCGCCGGCGTCGAGCTGCCGATCAACCTGGTGCTGGTGACCACCGCCGGTGAGATCGTCAAGGAGCTGTACCTGTCGGTCCTGGTGGATCGCGGCACCCGCACCATCAGCTACATCGCCTCTTCCGAAGGCGGCATGGAAATCGAGCAGGTCGCTGCCGAGACCCCGGACAAGATCCACACCCTGAACGTGGACTTCGTCGAGGGCGTGCAGGGTTACCACGGCCGTGACATCGGCTTCAAGATGGGCCTGACCGCCAAGCAGGCCGGCCAGTTCGCTAACATCATGGTGAACCTGTACCGCATCTTCAACGAGAAGGACCTGGCGCTGGTTGAGATCAACCCGCTGGCGATCCTGGACGACGGCAACCTGTACGCGCTGGACGGCAAGTTCAACAGCGACGACAACGCCAACTTCCGCCACAAGGAACTGGTCGCGATGCGCGACAAGTCCCAGGAAGATGAAACCGAAGTGACCGCTTCGGAGCTGGACATCAACTACGTCACCATGGACGGCAACATCGGCTGCATGGTGAACGGTGCCGGCCTGGCCATGGCCACCATGGACGTCATCAAGCTCAACGGCGGCGAGCCGGCGAACTTCCTGGACGTGGGCGGCGGTGCGAACAAGCAGCGCGTCATCGAAGCGTTCAAGCTGATCCTGTCCTCGGACAAGGTTGAAGGCATCTTCGTCAACATCTTCGGCGGCATCGTCCGCTGCGACATGATTGCCGAAGGCATCATCGCCGCCGTGAAGGAAGTGGGCGTCAAGGTTCCGGTCGTGGTGCGCCTGGAAGGCACCAACGTGGAAGAGGGCAAGCAGCTGCTGCGTGACAGCGGCATGGCCATCATCCCGGCTGACAACATCAACGACGGCGCCAAGAAGGTCGTTGAAGCGGTCAAGAACGCCGCCTGATCCACGACACCGAAGGAAATTCCCATGTCTGTTTTGATTAACAAGAACACCAAGGTGATCGTGCAGGGCTTCACCGGCCAGCAGGGCACCTTCCACGCCACTCAGATGATCGAGTACGGCACCCAGGTTGTTGGCGGCGTGACCCCGGGCAAGGGTGGCACCACCCACATCGACCTGCCGGTCTTCAACACCGTTGCCGACGCCGTGCGGAGCACCGGCGCCAACGCTTCGGTCATCTACGTGCCGCCGCCGTTCGCGGCCGACGCGATCCTGGAAGCTGCGGCTGCCGGCATCAAGGTCATCGTCTGCATCACCGAAGGCATCCCGGTGCTGGACATGCTGCGCGTCAAGAACGTGCTGACCCGTTCCTACCCGGACACCGTGCTGATCGGGCCGAACTGCCCGGGCGTCATCACCCCGGGCGAGTGCAAGATCGGCATCATGCCGGGCCACATCCACAAGCCGGGCAAGATCGGCATCGTGTCGCGTTCGGGCACCCTGACCTATGAAGCGGTCAAGCAGACCACCGAAGTCGGCCTGGGCCAGTCCACCTGCATCGGCATCGGCGGTGACCCGATCAACGGCTTGAACTTCGTCGACTGCCTGAAGCTGTTCAACGAAGACCCGCAGACCGAAGGCATCATCATGGTCGGCGAAATCGGCGGTGACGCTGAAGAAGCCGGCGCCGAGTACATCAAGAACCACGTGAAGAAGCCGGTCGTCGGTTTCATCGCCGGTGCGTCGGCTCCGGCCGGCAAGCGCATGGGCCACGCGGGCGCGATCGCCTCGGGCGGCAAGGGCACCGCGGAAGGCAAGTTCGCCGCGATGGAAGCCGCTGGCGTGGTCACCGTCCGTTCGCCGGGCGACCTGGGCGCTGCCATCGCCAAGCTGGTGAAATAAGATCGGCTGCCTCGCGCAGACGATGCTGTAGAGCCGGCCGCTGGCCGGCTGCCTGAAACAGAAGGGCCGCCTTTGGGCGGCCTTTCTGCGTCTGGTGTGTGGTCAGACCCCTTTTGCCATGCAAAAGGGATCTGACCCCGGCGTTACAATGGAAGCATTGCAACCACAGGCTGGATTCCCATGGCTTCGATCCGCATCGCGATGGCGCAGTTCGACTTCCCGGTCGGCGACGTCGCCGGCAACACCGAGCGCATCATCGAGATGATCGGCCAGGCGCGCGATGAGTACGGCGCCGAGCTGGTGATGTTCCCCGAGCTGGCGGTGAGCGGCTACCCGCCGGAGGACCTGCTGCTGCGCCCGGGTTTCCTGTACGAGTGCGAGCAGGCGTTGACCCGCATCGCCACCGCCTGCCGTGGCATCACCGCCGTGGTCGGCTGGCCACAGGCGGCTGGCGCGGTGGTCTACAACGCTGCCAGCGTACTGCGTGACGGCCTGGTCGAGCAGACCTACCGCAAGCGCGAACTGCCCAACTACGCGGTCTTCGACGAGCGCCGCTACTTCGACGTCGATCCGGATGGTGGCAGCTGCGTGTTCGAGGTCAATGGCATTCCGGTCGGCCTGCTGATCTGCGAGGACCTGTGGTTTGCCGAGCCGCTGGCCGACACCATCCGCGCGGGTGCGCAGCTGGTGGTGGTGCCGAATGCTTCGCCCTACGAGCGTGGCAAGCACGCCCAGCGCGACGCCGTGCTGGCCGCGCGTACCCGCGAGAGCGGGGCGGCCATCGCTTACCTCAACGTGGTGGGCGGCCAGGATGCGCTGGTGTTCGACGGTGCTTCGGTGGTGGCGGATGGTGATGGCACGGTGCACCCGGCCGCTGCTGCCTTCGTCGACCAGTGGCTGGTGGTGGAGTATGACGGTGAGACCCGCCGCTTCATGCCGCATGTGTGGATGGACGACGGCGACGAGAGCATGGACGCGCTGGCCTGGCGCGCGGTGACCCGTGGCATCCAGGACTACTGCCGCAAGAACGGTTTCAGGAAGGTGTGGCTGGGCCTGTCCGGTGGCATCGACTCGGCCCTGGTGCTGGCATTGGCCGTGGATGCGATGGGCGCGGAGAACGTGACCGCCGTGCGCCTGCCGTCGCGCTACACCGCCGGCCTGTCCAACGACCTGGCCGCCGAGCAGTGCCGGGCGCTGGGGGTGAAGCTTGAGGCTGTGTCGATCGAGCCGGCGTTCAAGGGCCTGATGGAATCGCTGGCGCCGATGTTCGAAGGCACCGCGCCGGACGTGACCGAAGAGAACCTGCAGTCGCGCAGCCGCGGCGTGATTCTGATGGCGCTGGCCAACAAGTTCGGCGGCCTGCTGCTGACCACCGGCAACAAGAGCGAGTACGCGGTCGGCTACGCCACCATCTACGGCGACATGTGCGGTGGCTACGCGCCGCTGAAGGACCTGTACAAGACCGAAGTGTTCGGCCTGTCCAAGTGGCGCAATACCGTGGGCGGCGCACCGGTGATACCGCCGGCGGTGATCAGCCGCCCGCCGTCGGCCGAGCTGCGCGAGAACCAGCTGGACCAGGACTCGCTGCCGGCTTATGACGTGCTGGACGGCATCCTGTACCGCTACATCGACCAGGAGCAGTCGCGCGGCGAGATCGTGGCCGCCGGCTACGACGTAGCCGTGGTCGACCGCGTGCTGCGCCTGGTGCGCATCAGCGAGTGGAAGCGGCACCAGGCCGCGCCGGGTCCGAAGGTCTCGCGCCGCGCATTCGGCCGCGAGCGGCGTTACCCGATCAGCAACGGCTACAAGGGCTGAGGCAGCGCTTGGCGGGTCGTGCCGGCCGCTGGCCGGCAACCCGTCGGCCCTCTCCGGTGGGTGCGGACCTTGGTCCGTACGGTGGTCGAAGATCATCCACGCGTGGCATGGATCTACGGGACTTCGTCGAGCAGCTGTTCGATGCCGGCAGTTTCCGCAGCGTCGCTGAAGTGGCCATCCTCAAACCGCGCACGTACGAACGCCAGGCCATCGGCCGCCGCCGCGTCCAGCGTGCCCCGGTGGTCGACGGGGTAGCGCCGGAACGCGACCGGCTCGCCTCGCAGGGCCAGGCCAGCGGCGTACAGCAGGGTGGTCAGGTAGGGCACATCGCGGTCCTGGCTGCCATGGCCCAGCATCAGCGGTTGGCTGAAGCCGCGGCGCGGTACGCCGAGATAGTCGTACAGCACGGCCCAGATGCCCGGCACGTGGGTCAGCGGTGCAGTGAACATGCTGCCGGTGTCGGCGCCGTCCAGCGTGGTGGCCAGTTCGCCCAGGCACTGCTGGCGTGCCACGGCCACACGCGCTCGGCCTTCTTCGCTGAGGACGCGGTCGATCTGTGGCGCGACCTGCAGCAGGCCATCGAGCAGATACGCGTGATACGCGTTGAGCGCGCCCGGATTGGCCGCACGGTTGTCCGGCTTCATCACCAGCGCGGTCAGTTCGACTGCGGTGGGCGTGCCGGTGGTGAAGCTGCCGCGGTACTGCAGTGACGGTCGACCATAGGTGGGGGCCATGTGGCCCGCCGTGAGCGCGGCGGCACCGCCCTGCGAATGGCCGACCGACACCCAGCGCGGCGACAGCGTCCCGTTGCCGAGGTACTGGCGGCTGGCCTTGATCATGTCGATGGCGTTGCGCGCGGCAGTGCGCACATGCAGATAGGCATGGTCGCCTGAGCTTCCGAGGCCCTGGTAATCCGCGGCGACCACTGCATAGCCCTGTGCCAGGAACCGATCGAGAAAGCGCCCGTCGCGTTCGGGTTGGTAGGGGCCGGAGACCGAGGGCGCACAACGATCCGCAATGCCCTGGGTGCCATGCGCCCACGACACCACCGGCCAACCACCGATGGGCGGCGTGCCGGCGGGCAGGTACAGCAGGCCGGTGCCTTCGGCCAGCTGCCCGCGGTGGTCAGGAGTGCGGTAGTGCAGTTTGTAGGCCTGGGCGGCCTGGGACGGCACCCAGGTGGCGCGATAGGGGGCTGCGGACAGCAGATCGCCCGGTGCGCCCTGTGCGGCGGCCGGTGGCGCCGAGGTCAGCGCCAGCAGCGCGATGGCGAGGAGGCAGGACAGAGGGCGGATGCTGCAGGGCAGTGGGGCCATGGGGCGCTCCGTGATGGCCGGTGTGGCCGTGGCGCTGCAGTGTGGATGGCCGTGCCCGGGCGGGCTGCGACCGGCGTCGCATCCGCCGTGGATTCGTAGCATTCCTAGGTGCCGCCCCGGCGCGGGGAGGCGGACGAGGAAAGCAGTCCAGCATGGCTCGACTCTACAAAGAAGAAGGGCCCCTTTCGGGGCCCTCGCTTACTTCTTTTCCAGTCGCGCGTTGCGCTGGCCGGTGCTGGCGGACTTCTCGCCGGCGAACGGGTTCAGCTTGCGGATCATCCACGGGTACTTCGGCCACTTCCCTTCCAGCCACGGGTGGTCCGGCTGGTTCAGCTGCAGGACGCGGCGGGCGTCGTCGGCCAGGGTCTTGTTGCCCAGGTGGGTGTAGGAATCGGCCAGCACGGCCACGGCGTCGTACTGGAAGGCGCTCTGCGGGTAGGTTTCCAGCAGGTAGTTGGCGCGGCCCACGGCTGACACCCAGGCGCCGCGGCGCATGTAGTACAGCGCGTTGTCCAGCTCGTGCTGGGCGAACACGTCACGCAGCTCCAGCATGCGCTGGCGCGCATCGGCGGCGTAGCGGCTGTTCGGATAACGATCAACCACGATGTTGAAATCCGAGTACGCCTGGTGCGGCGTGGACAGGTCGCGGCGGCTGGCATCCAGCGACCATACGCGGCGCAGGAAAACCGTACTGCGGTTGGAGTTGGCCAGGCCGCGCAGGTAGTACAGATAGGCAATGTTGCGGTGGGTCGGGTAGGTACGGATGAAGCGGTCGATGCTGGACACCGCGTCATCGTGCTTGCCGGCCTTGTACTGGGCGTAGGCGGTTTCGATCATCGCCTGCTCGGTGTACGGACCGTACGGATACTGGGCCACCAGGCGGCGGAAGCTGGCTTCGGCGCCGCTCCAGTTGCCGCCCTGCATCAGCTTGTGGCTTTTCTCGTACAGCTGTTCGACCGGCACGCCTTCATCGGGGCGATCACCCTTCTTGGCGCCGCGATGGCAGCCGGTTGCGGCGATGACCAGCACCAGCAGCAGGGCGGTGAGGCGGACGGGCGCGGAGAGCATGGCGGAGCGTCGGATCATGAGGTCGAGGCGGGACGCGGCTGGAATACGAAGGGTCGATGATAGCCTAGTGTCCTGTCCAGCGACTGAAACCGGCCGCCGGGACCCCAAAATTTCAAAGAATGCCCCCTGCCATGTCTGAACAACCCTCTGAATCGGCCCGCCAGGCCATTGTCCCCGACACCGCTGCCGGCCGTCGTTTCGACGCGGTCGTGGCCGAACTGTTCCCCGAATACTCGCGCTCGCGGTTGACCGAGTGGATCAAGGCCGGTGAGGTCCTGCTGGACGGTGCCCAGGTGCGCCCGCGCGATCCGCTGCGTGGCGGCGAGGTGGTGACCCTCAACGCGGTGCTGGAAACCCAGACCGACGCCCAGCCGGAGGACATCCCGCTGGACGTGCTGTTCGAGGACGAGCACCTGCTGGTGATCAACAAGCCGGTGGGCCTGGTGGTCCATCCGGGTGCCGGCAATCACAGCGGCACCCTGGTCAACGCGCTGCTGTTCCGCGATCCGTCGGTGGCGGTGCTGCCGCGCGCCGGCATCGTGCACCGCCTGGACAAGGACACCAGCGGCGTGATGGTGGTGGCCAAGACCCTGGAAGCGCAGACCGCGCTGGTCGAGCAGCTGGCGGCACGTGACGTGCACCGTCAGTACCTGGCCATCGTGATGGGCGCGCTGGTGGCCGGTGGTACTGCCGATGCCCCGATCGACCGCCACCCGCGCGACCGCCTGAAGATGGCGGTGCGTGAGGACGGCAAGGAAGCGGTGACCCACTACCGCCTGCGCGAGCGCTTCCGGGCACACACCGCGCTGGAGTGCCGCCTGGAAACCGGCCGTACCCACCAGATCCGCGTGCACATGGCGCACGTGCGCCATCCGATCATCGGCGACCCGCTGTATGGCGGCGCGCTGAAGCTGCCCAAGGGCGCCAGCGACGAGCTGGTGGCCGCGCTGCGCGGCTTCAAGCGCCAGGCCCTGCACGCCGAGACCCTGGAGTTCACGCACCCGATCACCGGTGAACCGGTGCGCAACACCGCGCCGGTGCCGGAGGACATGCTGCACCTGCTGAAGGTGCTGCGCGAAGACAGCGAAGCCTTCGCCGCCCGCGAGCGGGACCGCTGGTGATGGCGGCCGCGCTGCCGTTGCTGCAGGCCGACTGGCCGGCGCCCGCAGGCGTCCATGCGCTGACAACGCGCCGGCACGGCGCGGGCATCTCGCCGGCGCCGTTCGCGCAGTTCAATCTGGGCAACCGGCACGCGGCCGATGGTGATACCCCGGCCAACGTGGAGCACAACCGCCAGCTGCTGCAACAGGGGCTGGCGCTGCCGTCGGCGCCGCACTGGCTGCGCCAGGTGCACAGCAGCACCGTGCTGCGCTTCGATGCACCGCCGGTGCCCGGCGCGAGCGAGCCGGTGGCCGACGCGGCGGTAACCTCGGTGCCGGGCGTGGTGCTGGCGATCCTGACCGCCGACTGCCTGCCGGTGGTGTTCGCCGCCGCCGACGGCAGCGAGGTGGGCGCAGCCCATGCCGGCTGGCGGGGGCTGGCCGACGGCATGCTGGAGGCCACGGTAGCCGCCCTGCAGACGCCGCCGGCGCAGCTGCGGGCCTGGTTGGGCCCGGCCGCCGGGCCGTCCGACTATGAGATCGGCGAGGAGGTCTATCACGCCTTCGTCGGCCATGATCCCGCTGCTGAGCGGGCGTTCGTCGCGACCCGTCCCGGACACTGGAAAGTGGACCTGTTCGCGCTGGCGCGGCAGCGCCTGCAGTCTGCGGGGATGGACCCGGCACAGGTGTATGGCGGCACGGTGTCGACGATGGCCGACCCGGACCTGTATTCGCATCGGCGCGATCGTCGCACCGGGCGCATGGCGACCCTGGCCTGGATCGCGCCCTGACTGCGCCGCTGTTCGCGCGTGTGCTGGGGCCGGCCTTCGCCACCCTGGCAGGACCGGTGCAGGCGCTGCATGCCGCGCCGTTGCCGTGCCGCTACGCAGGGCAGGCCTGCATCGTGAGGGGGCGGCACTGGCTGGTGCCGCTGCTGGCTGCGTTGGCGCGGTTGCCACAGGACGGTGACGCGCTGCCCACCGAGGTGGCGTTCAACCGCTACCGGCAGGGCGAGCAGTGGGCGCGGCGGTTCGGGCGCTGGCCAATGGTGTCGCGGCTGTGGGCGCACGACGGGCATCTGCGCGAGCAGCTGGGCGCGGTGCGCTTCGAGTTCGCGCTGCGGGCCCGCGACGGTGGTATCGACTGGTCGGTGCGCCGGGTCTGGGCGTTCGGGCTGCTGCCGCTGCCGACGCGTTGGTTCGGCGGTGTGCGCTGCCGTGAAGCCTGGCAGGGCGAGCGCTACACTTTCCTGGTCGATGTGACGCTGCCCTGGGCCGGAGCCCTGATCCGCTATGAAGGTTGGCTCGAACCGCAGTGACGCTGCCGCCGAGGCTGGCAGCGCGGTGATCGTGTTCGATGGCGTGTGCGCACTGTGCAATCGCTGGGTGCGGTTCCTGCTGCGTTTCGACCGCAGGGGGCGCTACCGCTTTGCAGCGATGCAGGGGCAGAAGGGCAGCGCGATGCTGCGCGCGCACGGGCTGGATCCGCAGGACCCGATGTCGTTCCTGCTGCTGGACGCACAGGGTGCCTGGACCGATACCGATGCGATCCTGCGCGTACTTGCGGGGCTGGGCGGCGCCTGGCGCCTGGCCGGCGTGCTGCGGCTCGTGCCGCGCGGCTGGCGTGATGCGGCGTATCGCGCGCTGGCACGCAACCGTTACCGCTGGTTCGGTCGGCATGACACCTGCCATCTACCCGCACCGAAACAGGCCGCGCGGTTCCTGGATTGACGAAAAAGGGGACGGAGGGGATTAAGTCGTTTGTGCACAAACGACTTAATCCCCTCCGTCCCCTTTTTCTTCAGCCTTCGAGTGCGTCGAGGTAGCTGCGGCGCCAGTGGTTGATGTCGTAGGTGCGCAGATGTTCCATCATCGCGTGCCAGCGTTCCTTGCGCCTGCTCAGCGACATCGTCGCTGCGGTGGCGATCGCATCGGCCACGCCGTCGAGGTCGTGCGGGTTCACCAGCAGTGCCTGCTTCAATTCGTCGGCGGCGCCGGCCAGCAGTGACAGCACCAGCACGCCGGGATCCTCCGGGTCCTGCGAGGCCACGTATTCCTTGGCCACCAGGTTCATGCCATCGCGCAGCGGCGTGACCAGGCCGACCGCCGCCGCCCGGTAGAAGCCGGTGAGCGTGGCATGGGTGAAGTTCTGGTTGACGTAGCGCAGCGGCGTCCAGTCCGGCTCGGCGTGGCCACCGTTGATGTGGCCGGCGATCTGTTCCAGTTGGCTGCGCAGCTGCCGGTACTCGGTGACATCGCCGCGCGAGACCGGCGCGATCTGCAGGTAGGTGAGCGAGCCGCGCTGGTCCGGGTGGCGCTGCAGGTAGCGCTCGAAGCCGAGGAAGCGTTCGGGCAGGCCCTTGGAGTAGTCCAGGCGATCCACGCCGATCGCCAGCTGGCGGTCCCGCAGGCTGCTGCGCAGGTTCTTCACTGCGGTCTTGGTCGCGGCGGTGCCGGCCTGGCGCGCGATCAGTTCGGTGTCGATGCCGATCGGGAAGGCCGCCGCGCGGAATCGGCGCCCACCGGGTGCTTCCAGCTCACCGTTGTCGAGCACGCGGCCACCACCGAACAGGCGCAGGTAGGTCTGGAAGCGATCGGCATCGCGCTGGGTCTGGAAGCCGACCAGGTCGTAGGCGTACAGCGCGGAGAACAACCGCAGATGATCGGGCATGGCCTGCAGCAGGTCGGCCGACGGCATCGGGATGTGCAGGAAGAAGCCGATGCGGCAGCCGATGCCGCGCTCGCGCAGCAGTGCGCCGAGCGGGATCAGGTGGTAGTCGTGGATCCAGACGATGTCGTCCTCGCGCAGCAATGGCGCGAGCTTGTCGGCGAACAGCGCATTGACCTTGTGGTAGGTCTCGCGGGTGCCGCGGTCGTAGTCGACCAGGTCCAGCCGGAAGTGCAGCAATGGCCACAGCGTGCGGTTGGCGAAACCATTGTAGTAGCCATCGACCTCGCGCTTGCTCAGGTCCATGGTGACGTAGTCGATGTCACCGTCCTTCTGCCGGTGCAGCGTGCCGCTGCCTTCCTTTACGGTCTTGCCGCTCCAGCCGAACCACAGGCCGCCGCGCTCCTTCAGGGCGGCCAGCAGGCCGACCGCCAGGCCGCCTGCGCGGTTCTCGCCGGGCACGGCCACACGATTTGATACCACGACCAGACGACTCACGATGCCTCCTGCCAGGACCGCGACAGGCGCATCGCGGCGGTGATCAGGCCGACATGCGAATAGGTCTGCGGGAAGTTGCCCCAGGCCTCGCCGGTGTCGAAGGCCAGATCCTCCGACAGCAGGCCCAGGTGATTGCGCTGCTTCAGCAGCAGCTCGAACATCTCGCGCGCCTCGTCCAGACGCCCGATCGCCGCCAGCGCATCGATGTACCAGAACGTGCAGATGGTGAAGCTGGTTTCCGGTTCACCGAAGTCATCCGGAGCGACATAGCGGTACAGCGAATTGCCATGCTTGAGGCCACGGCCGATGGCTTCGACGGTGGCGATGAAGCGGGCGTCCATCGCGTCGATGAAGCCGATGTCGGCCAGCAGCAGCAGCGAGGCGTCCAGGCGATGGCCACCGAAGGTATCGGTGAAGTGGCCCAGCTCTTCGCTCCACGATTCGGCCATGATGCGCGCGTGGATGGTGTCGGCACGTGTGCGCCAGTAGTGGGCGCGGTCATCGCGCTTCAGCCGCACGGCGATCTTGCACAGGCGGTCGCAGGCGGCCCAGCACATCGCGCTGGTGTAGGTGTGCACCTCAGTGCGGCCGCGGAACTCCCACAGGCCGGCATCGGGTACGTCGTGCAGGGCGAAGGCCTGCTCGCCGAGGGGTTCGAGGCGGGCGAAGGTGTGCGCATCACCCGGGTCCTGCAGGCGCCGGTCGAAGAACAGCTGCGTGGACGCCAGCACGACGCTGCCGTAGACATCGTGCTGGCGCTGCACCCAGGCCAGATTGCCGCGCCGTACCGGGCCCATGCCGCGGTAGCCGGACAGGCTGGGGACCTCATCTTCGTCCAGCTTGGCTTCGAAGCCGATGCCGTACAGCGGCTGCAGCGTGCCGTCGGTGGTGGCCAGGTTGAAGATGTAGCCGAGGAACTGTTCCATCGTGCGCGTGGCGCCGAGGCGGTTCAGCGCCCGCACCACGAATGCCGCATCACGCAGCCAGCAGTAGCGGTAGTCCCAGTTGCGCACGCTGCCGGGGGCTTCAGGAATGGAGGTGGTCATCGCCGCGATGATCGCGCCGCTGTCCTCGTACTGGCACAGCTTCAGCGTGATCGCACTGCGGATCACCGCGTCCTGCCATTCCAGGGGAATGGACAGGTAGCGCACCCATTCGCGCCAGTAATCGCGGGTACGCTGGAAGGCCTCCTGCACATAGCCGCTGATCGAACGGTTGAGCGATTCATCCACGCCCAGGATCAGGTGGATGGGATGGTTGAGCACGAACGGCAGGCCATCGCGTACGAAGCGCACCGGCACGTCGGTGGTCAGCCGCAGCACGTGTTCGGGCAGCACCCAGCGCACATGGTTGCTGCCCCAGGTGGATTCCGGAACGCGCGCGCCCCAGTCCGCCAGCGGGCGTGCGCGTACGGTGATGCGCGGGCTGCCAGCCAGCGGACGCACCTGGCGGATCAGGCTGACCGGGCGGTAGAAACGGTCGTTCTGGCGCCAGCGTGGGGCGAAGTCGAGGATTTCCAGTTCGCCGCCGTGCGCGTCGCGCAGCACGGTGCGCAGGATCGCCGTGTTGGTCAGGTATTCCTGCTCGCTGCTGGCGAAGTCTTCCAGCTCGATGGCGAAGTCGCCACCGGTCTGCTGGTTGGGGCCGAGCAGCGCACAGAAGGTAGGGTCGCCGTCGAAGGTGGGCAGGCAGCTCCAGACAACGCGGGCACGTTTGTCGACCAGGGCGCCGAAGCTGCCGTTGCCGACCACGCCCAGATCAAGATCGGGTTGGGTCATCACGCGGTACATCTCGGTTGCGGCCGTGGGAGTTGGCCGGGTCAATAGGCATTCTCACGCAGCCAGGCGTGCACGCTGCGTATGTCGGGCAGCGCGAACACCGCCGCGCTGGGTTCACGTTCACCCACCAGCACGCTCCAGCCATGCTGGCCGTTGGCGGCATCGAAGCCGAACTCATCGGTCAGGTCATCGCCGAGGAACACCGGCAGGCGACCGCGGAAGGGCAGGTACTGCATCATCCGAAGCACCGCACGGCCCTTGTCGGTGCCGACGGGCACGAACTCGACCACATGGTCGCCGGGCTGCAGGCGGTAGCTGGCACGGCCCCGCACGTGGCGGTCGGCGAAGGCGCGGACGTCCCTGGCTGCATGCGGCGCGCCGCGCCAGTGCAGGGCCAGGCCGACACCCTTGTCTTCCACCAGCACGCCGGGATGGCCGTGGGCGAAGCGCATCGCCTGCTGGTGCAGTGCGTGCAGCCATTCGGCGGTGTCGTCATCGTGTTCGTCGCGCAGTACGCGACCATCCTGCCCACGCAGTTCATGGCCATGCAGGCCCGCAGCAGGCAGTTGCAGCGGAGCGAACAGTTGATCCAGCTGTTCGAGCGGGCGGCCACTGACCAGTGCCACGGCACCTTCCAGGCGGTCGCTGATGCGGCCGATGGCTTCGCGCACATCCGGCAGCAGCTGCACGGCATCCGGGCGTGCAGCGAATTCGATCAGGGTGCCGTCGACATCGAGGAACAACGCGCAGGCGTCATCCAGCAATGGCGGCGGCGGACGCAGGGGGAGCGGTTCAGCCATGAAGCCCAGCTTGCCAGCGTGGGCGTGTACGTGGGGTCGAGGGCAGGCTACGGCCTTGCTTCGGTGGGTGCCGACCGTTGGTCGGCATAAAGGGTCAGCCTGCATTGAACCCGGGCAGTGCGGACCAACGGTCCGCACCCACCCAAGGCAATTACACCCAGAGCAATCAGAAGGTATAGCGAACGCGGCCGTAGTAGTACGCACCGTTGCTGCCGATCGGCGACAGCACGTCGTATGGCAGGTTGCCGAAGTAGTGGATATCGCTGTTGGATCGATCCGGATAGTTGTCGGTCAGGTTCTGCCCACCGAGGGCCACGCTCCACTGCGGGGTGATGCGGTATTCGACTTCCGCATCCAGCTGCCACTCGGCCTGGTAGGTCTGGCGCGGGATGTAGCCGTCACCGAAGTTGAACACGCGGGTGGCGCTGCCATAGCGGTTCACGCGGGTGCTCAGCGACCAGTGGTCGTTGCTCCATGCGGCCGAGAAACTGCCACGTGTACGCGGTGTGGCATCGGTCAGCGTGTTGGTCTCTTCAATCCCGAACAGCACATAATCCGGGTCCAGCGCCTGCAGCTGGGCCGGCGTGGCCAGCACGTTCTTCAGCGTGGTCTTGGTATAGGCATAGGTGCCGGTCAGCAGCAGCTGGCCATCGCCCAGCGACTGCCGCCAGTTGGTGACCAGTTCGGCACCGCGGGTGCGGGTGTCGGCGGCGTTGACGAAGAAGCTGGCGCTCTGCAGGCCGCTGACGCCGTAGTTGGCGGCCACGTAGTCGGTCAGCGCATCGCCGGTGATGCTCTCCGACAGCGCGATGCGGTCATCGATGTCGATCTGGAAGAAGTCCAGCGACATGTCGAAATGCTCGCCGATGCGGCTGGTGAAACCGAGCGAGGTGTTCAGCGATTTCTCTGGCTTCAGGTTCTGTGCCCCCAGGCCGCGTGCGATCGGATTGTTGACCGACAGCAGGCGGCCCTGCACCAGCTGGCCACCTGCGTTGTAGCCGGTAGAGGTGGACTCGTAGCCGACCTGCGCCAGCGACGGTGCGCGGAAGTTGTTGGAGATCGCGCCGCGCAGCGCGAACGCCGGGGTGAACTCATAGCGCAGGCCGAGCTTGCCGGTCAGCTCGCCGCCGAAGTCGTCGTTGTGCTCGTAGCGCGCGGCCAGATCGGTGGAGAACTTTTCGCCGAACTGGCTGGACAGGCTGGCATAAGCACTGGCCACATCGCGCGACAGGCGCGCCGCATCCTGCGGGGTCAGGCCGCCACCGGCCTGCGAACCGGTCGGGCGGTCGGTGTACGGACCGGCGGCATAGCTGGCCGGGTCGCCGGGGCGGGTCTGGTAGCGCTCATGGCGTGCTTCCACGCCCAGGCCCAGGGTGTGGCTGATGCTGTCGTTCTGGGTGAACACGCGGCTCAGATCGAGGTTGCCCACGGTCTGCGCATATTCGTAATCGGCGGTCTTGAAGCGGGTCGGGCTGGTCGGGCCCAGCGAGGCGTTGAGCGAATCACGCAGGCGATAGGTGAAGTCATTCTGGCCGTAGTCCAGGCTGCCGTCGTAGCTCCATTCGCTCCACTGCCCGCGCACACCGGCCACGGCCTGCACGTCGCGGTTCTCACCTTCGGAGATCGGCCGGTAGCCATTCGGATAGACCTGCTTCCAGTTGGCATCGCCATCGGGATAGCGGAAGTAGTTCGCGCCTTCGGTGTCACGCTGGTTGAAGGTGCCGAACGCGTAGAACGTCGAGGTCTGGCCCACCGGAATCTCGGTGTTCAGCCACAGGTTGATGTCCTTGCTCTTGCCATCACCCAGGACATAGTTGCGCTTGCCCCGCAGTGCCAGGTTGCCCGGGGTCTGGTCCCACGGCGGAATCTGGTCGAAGCCGGCGCGGTTGGTGCCGTTGCGGTGCTTGTATTCCAGGCCGACGCGCAGGAAGCCACCGTCTTCGCCCAGCGAGGTGCCGACCTTGGCGCTGAGGTTGCCGGTCTGGCCATCGGTGAGGGTGCGGCCGATCGGCTTGAGGTCGGTGTGGTTGGCACCGTAGCTCGCCTCGATCTCGCCGCCGTCACCGCCGTTGTCGAGGATCACGTTGATCACGCCGGCCACGGCGTCCGAGCCGTACAGCGCACCGGCGCCATCGCGCAGCACTTCAATGCGCTTGATCGCGCTGACCGGAATCGAATTGAAATCGACCGGGGTGGTGCCCTTGCCGATCTTGCTGTCGGTGTTGACCAGCGCGGTGTGGTGGCGGCGCTTGCCGTTGACCAGCACCAGCACCTGGTCCGGCGACAGGCCACGCAGCTGCGCGGCGCGCACATGGTCGGCGCCACCGGAGTTGGACTGGCGCGGGAAGTTGAACGACGGCAGCAGCGCCTGCAGCGCGCTGCCCAGCTCACCGTTGACCACGCCGGCCTTGCGGATGTCCTCGGCGGTGAGCACATCCACCGGCGAGGTGGATTCGAGCACGGTGCGGTCGGCGGCACGGGTGCCGGTGACGATCACCGTGTCCAGGTTGGTGGCGTCCTGGGCCAGGGCCGGGACGGCGGCGGAGGAAAGCGCGAGGGCGATGGCGAGGCCGAGCGGCGACGCGGGCAGGCGGGCGGACATGGGGGCTCCAGCAACAACGACGGCGGGGAAGGGGAGATGGTTTCACTTACATCCATCCGGATGAAGCGATATATTATCTTCGCGTGATGATCGGTGCCGATGCAAGCCCCTGCCGGTCCGGCATGAGCTGATGCCCGGTTGGCATCAGCACGCCGGGCCGGTGGCGCTGTACGCTGCCGGCTCGCCTTGTCCCCCTTTCTCCGGAGCTGTACCGATGAAACACCTTGGCCTCGTCTTTGCCGTGCTGTTGGCCACCAGCGGCTGCGCCAGCCTCTCATCGCAGGCGCCCAGCGCCTATGCCACGGCCACTACCGCCGAACTGAAGGGCGACGCCGCGCGCCCGTCTTCCGCGCACGGCTGGGTGCGCAGCGAGCTGTACTTCGGCGTGGGCGAGGAGCAGGGCGCCGGCAACCGTCCGCAGGCCGACACCATCAGCGAGGCGCAGTGGCGCACCTTCCTGGACAAGGAAGTGACCCCGCGCTTCCCGGATGGCCTGACCGTGTTCGATGCCTATGGCCAGTGGCTGTTCCGCGGCGATGCCGCGCCCAACCGCCTGCGCACCAAGGTGCTGGTGGTGCTGCATGAGGACACCCCGCAGCGCCGCGCCGATATCGAAGCGATCCGCCTGGCGTGGAAGCAGCAGACCAGGCATCAGTCGGTGCTGTGGTCGCGGCAGCCGGTCGAGGTATCGTTCTGAGTTGAAGGTGCCGCCGCGGTGCCGCAGGGAGCAATGATGAACTACAGGGAATGCCTGCTCGGCCTGGTACTGGCAGGCGTGCTGGCACCGACGGCGCAGGCGGAGGACGAGGGCGAAACGCTGCGCTTCCAGGTGGCCGCGCATGTGCAGGCGCACGCCGATCCCCAGCAGGACGGCAGCATTGCCGTGCAGCTGTCGCCGTCGGGCAAGCGCCAGACGTTGGAGGGCGCGGCGGATGCCGACGGCCGTTCGCGCTGGTCGCTCGAAGATGTCGATTTCGACGGTTACCCGGAACTGGTCGCACGCGCCCCGGTCGGCATGGTCAACGAAGCGGTGGCGGTGTACCGGTTCGATCCCGCCAGTGCCGGGTTCCGCGCGCTGCGGGCTGAAACCCACGGCAGGGAGAGCTGCGGCGAGCTGATGGGCCTGATGGTCGACCGCCCCAGCCGTACCCTGACCAGCAGCTGCCGCAGCGGCCCGATGTGGTACACCGACCAGTACCGGTTTGCAGGCGCGACACTCTATCTGTACCGCGCCGAGCGCGTGCTGATGCTGGGCGATACGGTAAACGCCGCGCTGCAGTGGGAACAACGCGAAGAGAACGGGCCGTTGGCGGTCTGGCGCACCTATGATCCCGCCGGCCGTGTGTTGGAAAGTGCCATTACCGATGGCCTGGGCGCACCGCCGGATGGACCGTTGCGCGGCCAGCAGGCCACCGTGGCATCCGCGCGGCTGTTCCTGTTCGACCGGCCTGGTGCGTCCAGCACCAAGCGTTACCTGGTGCAGGGCGATCGGGTAGAACTGCTGGATGAACAGGATGGCTGGGTGAAGCTGCGCTACCGCAACCCGAAGCACGGCGCGGTGGTGGGCTGGATCAACGTCAATGATTGACGAGACGTCTGCCCGCATTTTGCACATCGAGGCGACGAGCGACGCGCCCACGGGGGCATCACTTCATCAGGTCTAGCCTCGGACGTTCCCCCCTTCGAGGATGTATCCGATGAGCAAGCGCGTGGCCGAAATCGTGGTGGACGCCCTGCAGCAGGCCGGTGTCCGCCGTTGCTACGGCATCGTGGGCGATACGCTCAACCATGTGACCGATGCGATGCATGGCAGCGAGATCGCCTGGGTGCACGTGCGCCATGAAGAAGTGGCAGCGTTCGCTGCCGGCGCCGATTCGCTGGTGAGCGGCGAGTTGACCGCCTGCGCGGGTTCCTGTGGTCCCGGTGGCCTGCACTTCATCAACGGCGTGTTCGAGAGCAACCGCAACCGTGCGCCGATCGTGCTGATCGCCAGCCAGGTGGTGACCAGCGAGCTGGGCATGGAATTCCCGCAGGAAGTGGATTTCAAGTCGGTCTATGGCAGCTGCACGGTGTTCTGCGAGCAGGTGCACAGCCCGGAGCAGGCGCGACGCGTGGTGGCCCTGGCCTGCCAGGCCGCGATCAGCCGCCGTGGCGTGGCGGTGGTGATCCTGCCGGCCGATATCAGCCAGGCCGAGGTGAAGCACGATGTGCCGTTCTCGGTGCATTACACCCAGCCGGTACTGCGCCCCTCCGACGCCGAGCTGCAGCGCATCGCCGAGCTGCTGGGGCAGGGCAAGCGCATCGGCATCTACGCCGGTGCCGGTTGCCAGGGCGCGCACGCACAGCTGCTGGAACTGGCCCGGCGCCTGCAGGCCCCGATCGCGCACACCTCGCGCGCCAAGGACTTCGTCGAGCCGGACAACCCGTACAACATGGGCATGACCGGCATCTTCGGCATCGAGTCCGGCTTCCACGCGCTGATGGCGTGCGACACGCTGCTGCTGCTCGGCGCCGACTTCGCCTGGGGCCAGTTCTACCCGGACAAGGCCACCATCATCCAGGTCGACCGCGATGGCAGCCACCTCGGCCGCCGCCACCCGGTGAACCTCGGCGTGGTCGGCGATATCGCACCGACGCTGGATGCGTTGCTGCCGATGCTGCCGCCGCGCGAGGACAGCAGTTTCCTGGACGAGTGCATCGAGCATCGCGACAAGGCGCTGAAGAAGCGCGAACAGGAGGAGCAGCCGGGCGAAGGCGAATTGATCCATCCACAGCACCTGACCGCGCTGCTCTCGAAGCACGCCACCGAAGATGCACTGTTCACCGCCGACGGCGGCTCGCCGATGGTATGGGTGCTGCGCCATATCCGCGTGAACGGCCGCCGCCGCACGCTGACCAGCCTGCTGCACGGAACGATGGCCAACGCGATGCCGCAGGCGCTGGGGCTGCAGAAGGCCTTCCCCGGCCGGCAGGTGATCTCGCTGTCCGGCGATGGTGGCCTGGCGATGCTGCTGGGTGATCTGTTGACGGCGGTGCAGGAGAACCTGCCGATCAAGGTGGTGGTGTTCAACAATGGCTCGCTGAACTTCGTCGAGCTGGAGCAGAAGGTGGAAGGCCTTCTGGACAACTACACCGACCTGAAGAACCCGGACTTCGGCCGCTTGGCCGAAGTGATCGGCTTCCATGGCCGCACGGTCACCCGCAGCGAGGATCTGGAGGAAGCGGTGCAGGATTTCCTGTCGCAGCGCGGCCCGGCATTGCTGGACGTGCACACGAGTCGCGCCGAGCTGGTGATGCCGCCGCAGATCGAGGCCAAGCAGGTCGCCGGCACGGCGCTGTATGCGGCCAAGGCGGTGTTGAACGGCTGCTTCGACGACGTGAAGCATCTGCTGGTGGACAACTTCCTGAAGAAGTAGGGGGTGGTCGATGCAGGGCTGCGCCCTGCACCTGCAGAGGCCAAAGCAACAGCCGAAGCAACAGCAACAGCTAGGTATCCGTGAGATGGCGGGGTGGGTCCGGTTGCGGGGGGCGCTGCAAGTACGTCCATGTAAGCTCGGTCGCCGCATCCATGCGGCTCACGCCCCCGCAACCGGACCCACCCCGCCTTCGACAGCTTCCTGCAATCTGCCGGAACGGGATATTGCACTGGTGGGTGTCGACCTTGGTCGACACGGTGGATCCACGCCATGCGTGGATGAACGAAAGAATGATCGGAATGATCTTCTGTAGAGCCGAGCCATGCTCGGCTGAGAGGCTTCGCGTACAGCAGCCGAGCATGGGCTCGGCTCTACAAAGAGAGCCTGCCTTTGCTTTTGATCTTTTGATTCTTTTCCGTGGCTGGCACGCGCAGGAAACTGTGGGAGGCCGGTCG
>NZ_LEKR01000056.1:0-27979 GCF_001580555.1 Stenotrophomonas sp. DDT-1 | reverse complement strand
GGGTGACAACGTCAAGATGGAAGTCACCCTGATCAACCCGGTGGCCATGGACGAAGGCCTGCGCTTCGCCATCCGCGAAGGCGGTCGTACCGTCGGCGCCGGCGTGGTCTCGAAGATCATCGAGTAATCTGGTAGTATCTGCGCCCCGATGTTGCCTGGGTAGGGCATCGGGGCGTATCAAATGGGAAAGCAGGCACAGGATGTGCCTTGTGTTCCCCGGACCAGGAAGGGTCAATGCCATTCAGGCGGCGTCAACAGGCGACTGTTGACAGCTGCCTTGCGTGCCATTATGCTTCTACGTCTGGGCAGGCCGGGTAACTGGTCTGCCTACGTTTTTGAGGTCCATGGATTGACCTTGGCGGCATGCAGGACTGCGGGCCGTCCGTATTCAGGAATTTCATGGGGCAAAGCAACCCAGAGGCTTTGTCTGTCGCTCTTTTAACGAAGGAACCTACCGCCATGGCGGACCAAAAGATCCGGATCCGGCTGAAAGCGTTCGATCATCGTCTGATCGACCGTTCGGCCAGCGAGATCGTTGAAACGGCAAAGCGGACCGGCGCGCAAGTGCGTGGCCCGATCCCGCTGCCGACCAAGATCGAGCGTTACACCGTTCTCGTTTCCCCGCACGTCGACAAGGACGCGCGTGACCAGTACGAGACCCGCACGCACAAGCGCGTGCTCGATATCGTTGACCCGAATGACAAGACCGTGGACGCGCTGATGAAGCTCGAACTGGCTGCCGGCGTCGACGTTCAGATCAAGCTGACCTGAGGACTACGACCATGACGAAGAAGTATTCGTTGGGCTTCGTGGGCCGCAAGGCCGGCATGAGCCGCGTGTTCACTGAAGATGGCCGCTCCATCCCGGTGACCCTGATCGAAGCAACCCCGAACCGCATCGCGCAGATCAAGACCGTCGAAACCGACGGCTACAGCGCCGTGCAGGTGACCGTCGGCGCGCGTCGCGCTGCCCTGGTCAACAAGCCGGAAGCCGGCCACTTCGCCAAGGCGAAGGTGGAAGCGGGTCGTGGCCTGTGGGAATTCCGCGTTGAAGACGCGCAGCTCGGCGATTTCGCCGTTGGCGGCGAAGTCAAGGCGGACATCTTCGAAGTCGGCCAGATCGTCGACGTCCAGGGTGTCACCAAGGGTAAGGGCTTCCAGGGCACCATCAAGCGCCACAACTTCCGTATGGGCGATGCAACCCACGGTAACTCGCTGTCGCATCGCGCGCCGGGTTCGCTGGGTCAGCGCCAGACCCCGGGTCGCGTTTTCCCGGGCAAGAAGATGTCGGGCCACATGGGCGCGGTGCAGCAGAGCACCCAGAACCTGGAAGTGGTCAAGGTCGACGTCGAGCGCGGTCTGATCGCGGTTCGCGGCGCCGTTCCGGGCGCGGCGGGTGGCGATGTGATCGTCCGTCCGGCGAGCAAGGCATAAGGAGAGATGACGATGGAACTCGTTATCACGGGTAGCAACAACAAGGTCTCGGTCTCCGAAGCCGTGTTCGGTCGCGATTTCAGCGAAGATCTGGTCCACCAGGTCGTCGTTGCTTACCGCAACGCCGGTCGCGCCGGCACCAAGGCACAGAAGACTCGCTCCGAAGTGGCTGGTACCACCAAGAAGTCGAAGAAGCAGAAGGGCGGCGGCGCGCGTCATGGCGCACTGACGGCTCCGATCTTCGTCGGCGGCGGTGTCACCTTCGCGGCCAAGCCGCGCAGCTTCGAGCAGAAGGTCAATCGCAAGCAGTACCGTGCCGCCATGTGCGCGATCCTGTCCGAGCTGAACCGTCAGGGCCGTCTGACCATCGTGGAGGCCTTCGACGTCGAAGCCACCAGCACGAAGGGTCTGATCGCCAAGCTGGCCGGCCTGGAAGTGGGCAAGCGCCCGCTGATCGTCACCGAGGAAGCGTCCGAGCACCTGTACCTGTCCGCCCGCAATCTGCCGTACGTGCAGGTGCGTGACGTGCAGGGTCTGGACCCGGTCTCGCTGGTGGGTGCCGACACGGTCGTCATCACCGCTGACGCGGTCAAGAAGGTCGAGGAGTGGCTGGCATGAACAGCAACGAAAAAATCTTCAGCGTGCTGCGTGCCCCGCGTGTCTCGGAAAAGACCGCGCGCCTGCAGGAACTCTCCAATCAGTATGTCTTCGAAGTTTCGAACGAAGCCACCAAGGCCGATGTAAAGGCCGCGGTTGAGCAGCTGTTCGACGTCAAGGTCGAAGCCGTCAACGTGGTCAACGTCAAGGGCAAGAACAAGTCCTTCCGTAACCGTGCTGGCCGCCGCGGCGATTGGCGCAAGGCGTACGTTCGCCTGGCCGACGGCCAGTCGATCGATGTAACGGCCAAGGCCTGAGGTACATCCCATGCCATTGATGAAATTCAAGCCCACCTCCCCCGGCCGCCGTTCGGCCGTGCGCGTGGTCACCCCCGACCTGCACAAGGGTGCTCCGCACGCCGCGCTGGTCGAGTCGCAGAGCCGCTCGGGTGGTCGTAACCACCACGGTCGCATCACCGTGCGTCACGTCGGTGGTGGTGCCAAGCAGCACTACCGCATCATCGACTTCAAGCGCAACAAGCTGGGCATCCCGGCGCGCGTGGAACGCATCGAATACGATCCGAACCGCACCGCCCACATCGCTCTGCTGTGCTACGTCGACGGTGAGCGTCGCTACATCATCGCCCCGAAGGGCCTGAAGGCTGGTGATCAGGTGATCGCTGGTTCGGACGCCCCGATCAAGGCCGGCAACACCCTGCCGCTGCGCAACATCCCGGTCGGCACCACCATCCACTGCATCGAACTGAAGCCGGGCAAGGGCGCTCAGATCGCTCGCGCCGCTGGTGCGGCCGTGCAGCTGGTGGCTCGTGAAGGCATCTACGCCACCCTGCGCCTGCGCTCGGGTGAAATGCGCAAGGTTCCGGTCGAGTGCTGCGCCACCATCGGCGAAGTCGGCAACGACGAGCACAGCCTGGAAAAGCTGGGCAAGGCCGGTGCCAAGCGTTGGCGCGGCGTCCGCCCGACCGTTCGTGGTGCTGCCATGAACCCGGTTGACCACCCGCACGGTGGTGGTGAGGCCAAGGCCGGCCAGGGTAACCCGCATCCGGTCACCCCGTGGGGTGTCCCGACCAAGGGTTACAAGACGCGCCATAACAAGCGCACTCAGCAGTTCATCGTCCGCGATCGTAGGGGCTAATCGACCATGGCACGTTCACTCAAGAAGGGCCCGTTCGTCGATCACCACCTCGTCAAGAAGGTGGAGGCCGCTGCGGGCAGCAAGAAGCCGATCAAGACCTGGTCGCGCCGTTCGATGATCCTGCCTGACATGGTAGGCATCACCATTGCCGTGCATAACGGCAAGAACCACATCCCGGTTCTCGTCAACGAGAACATGGTCGGCCACAAGCTCGGCGAATTTGCCATCACCCGGACCTTCAAGGGTCACGGTGGTGACAAGAAGTCGGGCAAGTAAGGAGAGATGACAATGGAAGCGAAAGCCATCCTGCGCACTGCGCGCATCTCCCCGCAGAAGGCTCGTCTGGTCGCTGACCAGGTGCGCGGTCTGCCGGCCGAACGTGCGGTCAACCTGCTGAAGTTCTCGGACAAGAAGGCTGCCCACCTGATCAAGAAGGTGGTGGAGTCGGCAATTGCCAACGCCGAGAACAACCAGGGCGCCGACGTCGACGAGCTGAAGGTTCAGACCATCATGGTTGATGAAGGTCCGACCCTGAAGCGTTTCATGGCGCGGGCGAAAGGCCGCGGTACCCGCATCCTCAAGCGCACCAGCCACATCACTGTGGTTGTGGGCGCCGCCAAGTAAGCGGATAAGGAAAAGACCATGGGTCATAAAGTTCATCCGATTGGTATCCGCCTCGGCATTTCCAAGGACTGGAACTCCAAGTGGTACGCCAACAAGGCCGAGTTCGCTGGTTACCTGGCAGCCGACCTGAAAGTGCGCGACATGCTGCGCAAGAAGCTGGCTCAGGCCGGCATCAGCAAGATCCTGATCGAGCGTCCGGCCAAGACCGCTCGCGTGACGATCCACACCGCCCGTCCGGGCGTGGTGATCGGCAAGCGCGGTGAGGACATCGAGAAGCTGCGCAAGGAAGTGAGCGAGATGATGGGCGTCCCGGCGCACATCAACGTCACCGAAGTGCGCAAGCCGGAACTGGACGCGCAGCTCGTTGCCGAGTCGATCGCCCAGCAGCTGGAGCGTCGCATCATGTTCCGCCGTGCAATGAAGCGCTCGGTCGGCAACGCGATGCGCCTGGGTGCCCTGGGCATCAAGGTCAACGTTGGTGGCCGCCTCAACGGTGCAGAAATCGCCCGTTCGGAGTGGTACCGCGAAGGCCGCGTGCCGCTGCACACCCTGCGTGCCGACATCGACTATGGCTTCGCTGAAGCCAAGACGACCTACGGCATCATCGGCATCAAGGTCTGGATCTACAAGGGCGAGGTCTTCGATTTCTCCCAGGTTGGCCAGGAAAAGCAGGACGACACCCCGTCGCGCAACGATCGTCACGATCGCGGCGACCGTGGTGACCGTCAGCGCCCGGCCCGTGAAGCGAGGTAACGACAATGTTGCAACCCAAGCGAACCAAGTACCGCAAGGTACACAAGGGCCGTAACGATGGCCTGAGCTGGAGCGCCAACGCTGTCAGCTTCGGCGAATACGGCCTGAAGGCAACCGCACACGGTCAGCTGACCGCGCGTCAGATCGAAGCGGCCCGCCGCTCGATCAGCCGCTACGTCAAGCGCGGCGGCAAGATGTGGATCCGCGTGTTCCCCGACAAGCCCATCACCAAGAAGCCCATCGAAGTCCGAATGGGTTCGGGTAAGGGTAACGTGGAATACTGGGTGGCCCAGATCCAGCCCGGCCGCATGATCTATGAAATCGAGGGTGTTTCCGAGGAAGTGGCTCGCGAGGCGTTCCGCCTGGCCGCCGCCAAGCTCTCGGTCACCACCACTTTCGTGACCCGTACGGTGCGCTGATGGATATCAAAACTCTCCGTGAAAAGTCGGCTGACGAACTCAAGGCCCACCTGATCGACCTGCGTAAGGAACAGTTCTCTGTCCGTATGCAGCAGGTCACCGGGCAGCTGCCGAAGACCCACGACATTCGCCGGGTCCGTCGCGAGATTGCTCGCGTCAAGACCCTGCTCGGCAGCACGAAGTAAGGATGGCCGCTATGAGCGACAATACTGAAAAGAAGACGCTGCGCACGGTCGAAGGCCGTGTCGTCAGCAACAAGATGGACAAGACGGTTACCGTCCTGGTTGAGCGTCAGGTCAAGCACGCGCTGTACGGCAAGTACATCAAACGCTCGACCAAGCTGCACGCCCACGATGCCGACAACGCCTGCAAGGAAGGCGACGTCGTCCGCGTGACCGAGATTGCTCCGATGTCCAAGACCAAGAACTGGCGCGTGGTGGAAGTCATCACGCGTGCGGCTGAATAAGGAGTCTGAATCATGATCCAGATGCAGAGCTACCTTGACGTCGCGGACAATTCGGGTGCCAAGCAGGTGATGTGCTTCAAGGTGCTGGGTGGTTCCAAGCGCCGTTACGCCGGTATCGGCGACATCATCAAGGTCACCGTGAAGGATGCGATTCCGCGCGGCAAGGTCAAGAAGGGTGAAGTGTATGACGCCGTCGTGGTGCGTACCCGCAAGGGTGTGCGTCGCGCCGACGGTTCGCTGATCCGCTTCGACGGCAACGCTGCCGTCCTGCTGAACAACAAGCAGGAGCCGATCGGTACCCGTATCTTCGGGCCGGTGACCCGTGAACTTCGTTCGGAGAAGTTCATGAAGATCGTCTCGCTCGCTCCCGAAGTGCTGTGAGCGACAGGAGATAATCATGGCTAACCGTATCAAGAAGGGCGACCAGGTTGTCGTCAACGCTGGCAAGGACAAGGGCAAGCAGGGCGAAGTCGTCCGCGTCGACGGCGACCGCGTGGTCGTCGCCAACGTGAACATCGTCAAGCGCCACACCAAGCCGAACCCGCAGGCAGGTGTTGCCGGCGGCGTGGTCGAGCGCGAAGCTTCGATCCATATCTCCAACGTGAACGTGCTGAACCCGGCTTCGGGCAAGGGCGAACGCGTTGGCTTCAAGGTGCTGGAGGATGGACGCAAACTGCGTGTGTTCCGCTCCAGCGGTGAGGCGCTCGACGCCTGAGGAATGTGAAGATGACTTCCCGTCTCGAAAAGATCTACAAGGAAGAAGTGGTGCCGGCGCTGATGAAGCAGTTCGGCTACACCAATCCGATGGAAGTACCGAAGCTCGTCAAGGTCACCCTGAACATGGGTGTCGGCGAGGCTGCCACCAACAAGAAGATCCTGGAAAACGCCGTCGCGGACATGACCAAGATTTCCGGCCAGAAGCCGGTTGTCACCAAGTCGCGTATCTCGGTTGCGTCGTTCAAGATCCGTGATGGTTGGCCGATCGGCTGCAAGACCACGCTGCGTCGCCACAAGATGTACGAGTTCCTGGACCGCCTGATCAACATCTCGCTGCCGCGCGTGCGCGACTTCCGTGGTGTTTCCGGTCGTTCCTTCGACGGCCGCGGCAACTTCAACATGGGTGTGAAGGAACAGATCATCTTCCCGGAAATCGACTTCGACGCCGTCGACGCGATCCGCGGTATGGATATCGCCATCACCACCACTGCGAAGACCGACGCGGAAGCGAAGGCGCTGCTGGCAGCGTTCAAGTTCCCGTTCCGTAACTGATCTGTCGAGGAAACCGAAATGGCAAAGACCTCCATGGTCAACCGCGACATCAAGCGGGAAAAGCTGGCCAAGAAGTACGCTGAGAAGCGTGCGGCTCTGAAGAAGATCGTGTCCTCCGTGGACGCGACCTACGAAGAGAAGATCGACGCCGCAACCAAGCTGGCCAAGCTGCCGCGCGATTCGTCGCCGAGCCGCCAGCGCAACCGTTGCGAGCTGTCGGGTCGTCCGCGTGGCGTGTACAGCAAGTTCGGCCTCGGCCGCAACAAGCTGCGCGAAGCCACCATGCGTGGCGACGTCCCGGGCCTGCGCAAGGCCAGCTGGTAATCCCAGCCGGCCCTGCGATCAGGAGCCCCCTCGGGGGCTTCTGAACCGGGGGAGGGAGGCGTTCAGCTTCCTTTCTGCGAAAAAACCCGAAGAGCCCGGCGCAAGTCGGGCTCTTTTGGCGTATACTCCCGCGTCTTGCCCTGCGCAAACGGGGTTGTAGGAGTGGGCCCCGGCCCGCTGCATCAAGGGACCTGGCCCGTTTCCAGGAGACAACAGATTTTCGCGAAAGCGGATATCGGTGCACTCAAAGGTACTCATATGAGCATGACTGATCCCATCGCCGACCTGCTGGTCCGCATCAAGAATGCGGCTGCGGTTGGCAAGCAGACGGTGAAAGCCCCGTCGTCCAAGATCAAGGTTGCGATCGCCCAGGTCCTGAAGGACGAGGGTTACATCACCGACCTGCGCGTGACCCAGCTGGAAAACAACAAGTCCGAGCTGGAAATCGTGCTGAAGTATTTCGAAGGCAAGCCGGTCATCGCGACCCTGAAGCGCTTCTCGCGTTCGGGCCTGCGTCAGTACCGCGGCAAGAGTGAGCTGCCGAAGGTCATGAATGGCCTGGGCATCTCCATCATTTCCACCTCCAAGGGCATCATGACTGATGCGCAGGCGCGCCAGCTGGGCGTCGGCGGCGAAGTCCTGTGCTTCGTGGCCTAAGGCGAAAGGAGTAGAACTATGTCCCGCGTAGCCAAGAAGCCCGTCACCCTGGGTAAGGTCGAACTGAACGTCCAGTCGGAAAGCATCACCGTCAAGGGCCCGAAGGGCACCCTGTCGCTGGTCAAGCCGGCCGGTATTGCCATCAACGTCGACAGCGGCGTTGCCACCCTGAGCACCGAGAGCGCCGACCTGGTCGCGCTGACCGGTACCGTGCGCGCGATCCTGGCCAACATGGTCAAGGGCGTGTCCGAAGGCTTCGAGCGCAAGCTGGAGCTGGTCGGCGTGGGTTACCGTGCTGCCATGCAGGGCAAGGATCTGAGCCTGTCGCTCGGTTTCTCGCATCCGGTCGTGTTCGTCGCGCCGGAAGGCATCACCATTTCCACCCCGACCCAGACCGAGATCCTGGTCCAGGGCGCTGACAAGCAGGTCGTCGGTGAAGTCGCCGCCAAGATCCGTGCGTTCCGCAAGCCGGAGCCGTACAAGGGCAAGGGCGTGAAGTACTCCGACGAAGTCATCATCCGTAAGGAAGCCAAGAAGGCCTAATTAGGCGCTTCCGCTTTCAAGGAAAAAACATCATGAACAAGAACATCGCCCGCCTGCGTCGCGCCAAGTCGACCCGCGCCCACATCCGTGAGCTCGGCGTCGCCCGCCTGTCGGTGCTGCGCACCGGCCAGCACCTGTACGCCCAGGTCTTCACCGCTGACGGTTCGAAGGTGCTGGCTGCCGCCAACACCACCCAGACCGACGTCAAGGAAGGCCTGAAGAACGGCAAGAACGCCGATGCCGCTGCCAAGGTCGGCCGCATCGTTGCCGAGCGCGCCAAGGCCGCCGGCATCGAGAAGGTTGCCTTCGATCGTTCGGGCTACCGCTACCACGGCCGCATCAAGGCCCTGGCAGAAGCCGCCCGCGAAGCCGGCCTGCAGTTCTAAGGGATCAGGGCAGGGGGCCGATGGCCTCCTGCCCACCTGCTCGCCAGCCTGAGCGAGGCTGGACGGCGCCGCTCTTCTGCAGCGGCCCACCGGAACAATGCGTCACTCCACAACCATAAGCGGCCCCGAGCCGTACATACCCAAACAACCAAGGAATCAACATGGCAGAAGAGCGTCAGCAGCGGGGTCGCGATCGCGACCGTAACCGCGAAGAAAAGATCGACGACGGCATGATCGAAAAGCTGGTCGCGGTCAACCGCGTCAGCAAGACCGTCAAGGGTGGCCGCCAGTTCACCTTCACCGCCCTGACCGTTGTCGGCGACGGCGAAGGCAAGGTCGGTTTCGGTTATGGCAAGGCCCGCGAAGTGCCGGTCGCCATCCAGAAGTCGATGGAACAGGCCCGCAAGAACCTGGTCAGCGTTGACCTGAACAACGGCACCCTGTGGCACACCATCAAGGATGGTCACGGCGCAGCCCGCGTGTTCATGCAGCCGGCTTCGGAAGGTACTGGCGTCATCGCCGGTGGTGCCATGCGCGCCGTGCTGGAAGCCGTTGGCGTGAAGAACGTGCTGGCCAAGGCCACCGGTTCGCGCAACCCGATCAATCTGGTGCGCGCCACCGTGAAGGGCCTGACTGCTGCGCAGTCGCCGGCCCGCATCGCGGCCAAGCGCGGCAAGAAGGTGGAGGAACTCAACCATGGCTAATGAGTCCAACAAGACTGTGAAGGTCCGCCTGGTGCGTGGCCTGCGTGGCACCCAGTCGCGTCACCGCCTGTCGGTGCGTGCCCTGGGCCTGAACAAGCTCAACGATGTGCGTGAACTGAAGGACAGCCCGCAGGTGCGCGGCCTGATCAACAAGGTTCAGTACCTCGTCCAGGTTGAGGAGTAATCGACCATGACTCTGCGTCTCAATGAACTGAGCCCGGCACCGGGCGCCCGCACCGAGCGCACCCGCGTCGGCCGCGGTATCGGCTCGGGCCTGGGCAAGACTGCCGGCCGCGGCCACAAGGGTTCGTTCGCCCGCAAGGGTGGCGGCAAGATCAAGGCTGGCTTCGAAGGCGGCCAGACCCCCATGCAGCGTCGTCTGCCGAAGATCGGCTTCCGTTCGCCGATCGCCAAGGACACCGCTGAAGTGCTGCTGTACGCGCTGGACAAGCTGCCGGCCGGTGAGATCGACTTCGCCGCCCTGCGTGCTGCCAAGCTGGTCCCGAGCACTGCCAAGAAGGCCAAGGTCGTCGTCAAGGGCGAAGTGACCAAGGCGTTCACCCTGAAGGGTATTGCTGCCACGGCTGGTGCCAAGGCTGCGATCGAAGCTGCCGGCGGCAGCGTAACGGAGTAAGAAAATCATGGCGCAAGCTGGCATCGGTAACCTCGCGGGCGGAATGGGCAAGTTCACTGAACTTCGCCAACGTTTGCTGTTCGTCGTCGGGGCTTTGATCGTCTATCGCATCGGCTGCTACGTGCCGGTGCCGGGCGTCAATCCCGATGCCATGCTTGCCATGATGCAACAGCAGGGCGGCGGCATCGTGGACATGTTCAACATGTTCTCGGGCGGCGCCCTGCACCGTTTCAGCATCTTTGCGCTGAACGTGATGCCGTACATCTCGGCATCGATCGTGATGCAGCTGGCCGTGCACATCTTCCCCGCCCTGAAGGCGATGCAGAAGGAGGGCGAGTCCGGCCGCCGCAAGATCACCCAGTATTCGCGCATCGGCGCCGTGCTGCTGGCAGTGGTTCAGGGCGGTTCGATCGCGCTGGCCCTGCAGGGGCAGGTTTCGCCGTCGGGCGCTCCGGTCGTGTACGCCCCCGGCATGGGCTTCGTGCTCACCGCGGTGGTCGCACTGACTGCCGGCACCATGTTCCTGATGTGGGTCGGTGAGCAGGTCACCGAACGCGGTATCGGCAACGGCGTGTCGCTGATCATCTTCGCCGGTATCGTCGCCGGCCTGCCGGGTGCGGTCATCCACACCTTCGACGCCTACCGCGACGGTAACATCCAGTTCATCCAGCTCCTGCTGATCGCCGTCGTCGTGCTCGCCTTCACCTTCTTCGTGGTGTTCGTGGAGCGCGGCCAGCGCCGGATCACGGTCAATTACGCGCGCCGCCAGGGCGGTCGCAACGCGTACATGAACCAGACCTCGTTCCTGCCGCTGAAGCTCAACATGGCCGGCGTCATCCCGGCGATCTTCGCCTCGAGCCTGCTGGCCTTCCCGGCCACCCTGGCCATGTGGTCCGGCCAAGCTGCCAACCAGAGCAGCTTCGGCCAGGTCCTGCAGAAGGTCGCCAATGCCCTGGGCCCGGGCGAACCGCTGCACATGATCGTGTTCGCTGCGCTGATCACCGGTTTCGCGTTCTTCTATACCGCGCTGGTGTTCAATTCGCAGGAAACCGCCGACAACCTGAAGAAGTCGGGCGCTTTGATTCCGGGCATCCGTCCGGGCAAGGCCACCGCCGACTACATCGACGGCGTGCTGACCCGCCTGACCGCGGCCGGCTCGGCCTACCTGGTGATCGTCTGCCTGCTGCCCGAACTGATGCGCACGCAGCTGAATGCCTCGTTCTACTTCGGTGGCACGTCGCTGCTGATCGTGGTGGTGGTGGTGATGGACTTCATCGCCCAGGTGCAGGCACACCTGATGTCCCACCAGTACGAGAGCCTGCTGAAGAAGGCCAACCTGAAGGGCGGCAACCGCGGCGGTTTTGCCCGCGGCTGACAGGCCTGTTATACTTTCGTCTTCCTGACGTGATGGTCCCTCCGCTTCGCGGACTCCGGCCACACAAACGAAGGGCGGCCCCCGCAGCGGTTCCGGGTGGGGGTGTGATGAGGTGGTCCCGCGCTGGAGTAGCGCGGGCGGCCCCGGGGGAAACCCCAGGTCCAACCCCATCCGGCGCCGGAGCCTGGGCACACTCCCCAGGCCGGGTTCATGAAACCAATGGTTTCACGGGCTTCCATGTAAACCGGAACCTTGTTAGTATCGCTAGTTCACTTTTTTGATCCATCCTGCCGGATTGGCGTGCCCGAGGCGCGCTGTCGGCCATCACTCAGCTGGAGAACCGCGTCATGGCGCGTATTGCAGGCGTCAACCTGCCAGCCCAGAAGCACGTCTGGGTCGGGTTGCAAAGCATTTACGGCATCGGCCGTACCCGTTCGAAGAAGGTCTGCGAAGTCGCAGGCGTTGCTTCGACCACCAAGATCCGCGATCTGTCGGAGCCGGAAATCGAGCGCCTGCGCGCCGAAGTCGGCAAGTACATCGTGGAAGGCGATCTGCGCCGTGAGATCGGCATCGCGATCAAGCGCCTGATGGACCTGGGCTGCTACCGCGGCCTGCGTCACCGTCGTGGCCTCCCGCTGCGTGGCCAGCGCACCCGTACCAACGCCCGCACCCGCAAGGGTCCGCGCAAGGCGATCAAGAAGTAAGGGACTGAGAAATGGCTAAGCCCGCTGCTAAGACCAAGAAGAAGATCAAGCGCGTCGTCACCGACGGCGTTGCCCACGTCCACGCTTCGTTCAACAACACCATCGTCACCATCACCGATCGCCAGGGCAATGCTCTGTCGTGGGCGACCTCCGGTGGCGCTGGCTTCCGCGGTTCGCGCAAGTCGACCCCGTTCGCTGCCCAGGTGGCTGCTGAAAAGGCCGGTCGTGCTGCGCTGGACTACGGCGTGAAGTCGCTGGAAGTCCGCATCAAGGGCCCGGGTCCGGGCCGTGAGTCGGCCGTGCGTTCGCTGAACAACGTCGGCTACAAGATCACCAACATCATCGACGTGACGCCCATCCCGCACAACGGGTGCCGTCCGCCGAAGAAGCGTCGCGTCTAAAGGGAGCGATAAGAAATGGCTCGTTATATCGGTCCTACCTGTAAGCTCGCCCGCCGCGAAGGCGCCGACCTGTCCCTGAAGAGCCCGGCGCGTGCGCTGGACTCCAAGTGCAAGCTGGAGCAGAAGCCCGGCCAGCACGGCGCCACTGCCCGCAAGGGCAAGCTGTCCGACTACGCCACCCAGCTGCGTGAAAAGCAGAAGGTCAAGCGTATCTACGGCCTGCTGGAGCGTCAGTTCCGCAACTACTACAAGAAGGCCTCGACCAAGAAGGGCAACACCGGCGAGAACCTGCTGCAGCTGCTGGAAACCCGCCTGGACAACGTCGTCTACCGCATGGGCTTCGCCGTGACCCGTCCGGCTGCCCGTCAGCTGGTGTCGCACCGCGGCGTCACCGTGAATGGCAAGTCGGTCAACCTGGCTTCGTACCAGGTCAAGGCTGGCGACGCCATCGCTCTGTCCGAAAAGGCTGCCAAGCAGCTGCGCGTCCAGGAAGCCCTGACCGTCGCCGCCCAGCATGACCTGAGCCCGTCGTGGGTTGAAGTGGATTCCGGCAAGTTCACCGGCATCTTCAAGGCTGTTCCGGATCGTTCGGATCTGCCTGCGGACATCAACGAAGCGCTGATCGTCGAGCTGTATTCGAAGTAATTCACATTGGAGAGCCCCCGGCGACGGCCGGGGGTTCACTAGGAGAACCCGCAACATGACGGTTACCGCCAACCAGGTTCTGCGTCCTCGCGGTCCGCAGATCGAACGCCTTACCGACACCCGTGCAAAGGTCGTTATCGAACCTTTGGAGCGGGGTTACGGGCATACGCTGGGCAACGCCCTGCGTCGCGTGCTGCTGTCGTCCATCCCGGGCTTCGCCATCACGGAAGTCGAAATCGACGGCGTGTTGCATGAGTACACCACGGTCGAAGGTCTGCAGGAGGACGTGCTCGAAGTCCTGCTCAACCTGAAGGACGTGGCCATCCGTATGCACTCCGGCGACAGCGCCACCCTGTCCCTGTCCAAGCAGGGCCCGGGCGTTGTCACCGCTGCCGACATCAAGGTCGACCACAATGTGGAGATCCTGAACGGCGACCATGTGATCTGCCACCTGACCAAGGACACGGCAATCAACATGCGTCTGAAGATCGAACGTGGTTTCGGCTACCAGCCGGCTGCCGCGCGTCGTCGTCCGGACGAAGAAACCCGTGCCATCGGCCGCCTGGTCCTGGATGCCTCGTTCTCGCCGGTCCGCCGTGTCGCCTATGCCGTGGAAGCGGCGCGTGTCGAACAGCGCACCGACCTGGACAAGCTGGTCATCGATATCGAGACCAACGGCACCATCGACGCCGAGGAAGCCGTGCGCACCGCCGCCGACATCCTCAGCGACCAGCTGTCGGTGTTCGGTGACTTCACCCACCGCGACCGCGGTGCGGCCAAGCCGGCCAACAACGGCGTGGATCCGGTGCTGCTGCGCCCGATCGACGATCTGGAGCTGACCGTGCGTTCGGCCAACTGCCTGAAGGCTGAAAGCATCTACTACATCGGCGATCTGATCCAGAAGACCGAAGTGGAGCTGCTGAAGACCCCGAACCTGGGCAAGAAGTCGCTCACCGAGATCAAGGAAGTGCTGGCTCAGCGCGGCCTGTCGCTCGGCATGAAGCTGGAGAACTGGCCGCCGGCCGGCGTCGCCAGCCACGGCATGCTGGGCTGATATCGGCAATGCCTGAAGGCTCCACCGTTCGCGGTGGGGCCTTCAACGCAACACAACATGCCACGACGAACCCCAGGTTCGCGGGCAGGTCGTCCAGGACGGGCGGCCAGGACCATCCGCAGTCCGCGCAGCAACGCCAGGATGGCGACAACGATCCGCACAGCCTCATCATTAACCAAGGAATATCACCATGCGTCACCAGAAGTCTGGCCGTAAGTTCAGCCGCACCAGCGCCCACCGCGAAGCGATGTTCAAGAACATGGCCGCCTCGCTGTTCAAGCACGAGCTGATCAAGACCACCCTGCCGAAGGCCAAGGAACTGCGCCGCGTTGCCGAGCCGCTGATCACCCTGGCCAAGGTCGACTCCGTCGCCAACCGCCGTCTGGCCTTCGCCCGCCTGCGCGACAACGAAGCCGTGGGCAACCTGTTCACCATCCTGGGCCCGCGCTACGCGAACCGTCCGGGCGGCTACCTGCGCCTGCTGAAGTGCGGCTTCCGCGCTGGCGACAACGCGCCGATGGCCTACGTCGAGCTGGTTGACCGTCCGGTCGTGGCCGAGGAAGTGGCCGAGTAATCGGACCGCTCCAACGCGACACAGCGAAAGCCCGGCCTCTGCCGGGCTTTTGCGTTTCTGCGGGATCTGACCCGCACCGTTCCGACAGGCGTCACCTGTGGCGGTTCGAATGGCGCGCACTCTCGGTTACGCTTGGCGCCTTGATCCATTCGAGCGTTGACGATGAATCCACTGCGCTGGCCCTTCCGCGCCCAGTTCCTTCTGGGCTTCCTGATCTGCGCGGGCCTGCTGGGCTACGCGATCTTCCTGCAGCTGAAGATGGGCCTGGAGCCGTGTCCGCTGTGCATCTTCCAGCGGCTGGCGTTCGCCGCGCTGGGCCTGCTGTTCCTGATCGGTGCACTGCACGGGCCCTGCAACCGTCCTGGCCGGGCAACCTACGGCGTGCTCGCCTTCATTGCCGCCGCGGTCGGCGTAGGCATCGCTGCGCGCCACGTCTACGTGCAGATGCTGCCACCGGAGATGGGGGCGACCTGCGGCCCGCCGCTGAGCTTCCTGCGCGAGACCATGGGGCCGCTGGAAGTGTTCCGCACGGTGCTGACCGGTACCGGCAACTGCGGCAATATCGACTGGACGTTCCTGGGCCTGACCATGCCGATGTGGTCGGGCGTGTGGTTCGTGCTGCTGGCGCTGTGGGCGCTGGTGGTGTCGCTGCGCAAGGTCAAGCGCTGAACTAAGGCGGGGTCGGAGCCCTCTCCTGCGGAAAGGGGGTCCGACCCCAGGCACCCTGGCGTCCTCAGAAATCCTGCTGCAGGCTCAGGTAGGCGCCACGGCGCGGTCCCCACTGCGGGGCGAACACGCCGACGCCACCGCCATCGCGCAGTTGGTAGCTGCGGTCCAATGCATTGATGACCGCCAGCTGCACATGCAGCGGATGGCCGCTGTCGGCATTGAAGTCATGCCCGGCGCTGAGGTTCACCTGCAGGTAGGACGGCAGCTCGCCGCCGTTGGGCACGCCCTCGATGTCCGAACGCAGGCCGCTACCGAACACGTAGTTGGCGCCGACCCGGTTGTGGCCGGCGAAGGCGTAGCTGAAGCCGCCCGATGAGGTCAGCTTCTGGTCGTGGTCGAGGTGGATCCAATGGTTGGCCACATAGGCCAGCGCGTCCGGATCGAGGTTGTACTGGCCGGTGATGACCTGGGTACCGATGGCCTTGTTGAACGCCGCGTTGACGTAGGCGCTGAACGGACCGTCGCTGTAGTCGGCACTGAACTCCAGGCCATGGATATGGCCGCGGCGGTAGTTGAACGTCGAATAGATGTAGGCGGCACCGAACTGGCCTTCGTCCTGCAGGCGTGCGACGCGTCGGTCATAGGCATCCAGGCCCAGGGTCAGGTGTTCGCCCACCTGCTGCGACACGCCGATGTCGTAGTAGTCGCTGCGCTCGGCCAGTGGCGTGTTGTTGCCGCCGCTCGGCTGCTGGTTGGTGGTGCCGTCGTACAGCGCGATATCGCTGCTGGCGATCAGCTCACTGGCCGGTGGCGTGAAGTAGCGCGAATAGCCGGCATGCACGGTGGTGCTGTCGCTGGCATTCCAGGCCACGCCCACGCGGGGGCTGAGCTGGCCCTCGGTGTGGCCAAAGGCCTTGTAGCGATCTCCGCGCAGGCCGTAGTTGACGGTCCAGTCGTCGCCGATCTTCCATTCATCCTGCACGTACAACGCCTGCGTGCTGGCATGGAAGGCACTGTGGTCAGGTATCAGCAGCGGCGTGGTGCTGGACTGCTGGCCGGCGTCATCGACCGGGAACACCCAGCTGCTGTTGCTGGCCCGCGCGTTCTCGTAGTTGCCATACAGGCCATAGCGCAGCGTGTGGTCGCTGCCCAGTGGGGTGGAGAAATCGGCCTGCAGCGTGTTGGCGCGGTTGCTGCGCTGCACCTGCGAGGCGACGCCACTGAATACCAGGTCGCCGATGACATCCGGGTTGAACGCCACATCGCTGTAGCGCTGCCCGGCAGACAGTTGGTAGGCGGTGCTGCCCAGCGCGCCCTGCAGCACCAGCATGCCGAAGCGGGTGGTCTCGCGCTGGGTTTCATCCAGCTGGCTGGAGTCGAAGGTGGTGGTGTCCAGGTAACCGAACTGCGGGGTCTGCCCGGGGTTGACCGGGATCTGGAAGCGATTGTTGGCGAAGCCGGCGAACACGCTCAGGCGCGTGTTCTCGTTGACCAGGTAGGTGAGGTCAGCGAACGCTTTGCCCTGGTGGGTGTCGTCGTGCAGCGGCTTGCGCGAGCGGGTCGGGTTCTCCAGGCCAACCTCGTTCTGGTCGTAGTTGCCGGTCAGGAACCAGCTCCATCGCCCCTGGTTGCCCCACCACGAGGCATTCGGATTGATCTTGCCGAACGAGCCTGCGGTCAGACCGGCGCTGCCGCCATTGCCAAGCTCGGCGCCATTGCGGGTGCTGATGTCGACCACTGCAGCGGTGCGCTCGCCGAACTGCGCCGGCAGCGCGCCATCCATCAGGCGGATGCTCTTGATGGTGCGTGCATCCAGTGTCTGGCCGAAGCCGGAGATCGATTCGGGCAGCAGCACGCCATTGATGCGGTACTGCAGATTGGCGTGGTCGCCGCGCACGTGCACGCCGCCATAGGAATCCTGGACCACGCCCGGGGCCTGCAGCAGTACCTGGCTGAGCGGCGCGGAGGCACCCAGCGGCTGCTTCTGGATGTCCTCGGCGGTGATCTGGTACTGGCTGCTGCCGATGTCCGGCGACAGCGCGTTGCGGGCCTGGTCGAGCTGGGCGTGGACGGTGACTGCGTCCAGATCCTTGACGGAGGAAGAGGTGTCGTCGGTCGTTGCGGCGAAGGCGGGCAGGCTGGCCAAGGCCAGGGCGAAGGCAATGCCGGTAGCGAGGGGTGAGGGCTTCATGGTGAGAGAGGGGGCGGCTGGGTGTGGAAGGGGCCGGTCCATGACGTGGAAGTGTTACTCCGTAACAGATCATGCGCCTGTCCCGTGCGGCTGGCCATGCTGGATCTGGCTGCTGGCGTTGGCCTTTCCCTGCCGTTCAGGTGGCCGGGGCGGCGGGGATGGGCCTTTGCGTCGGCGGCTGGCTCTGCGACCATGACCGCCCCCCACCCCGGAAGTCTGCAATGAGCCTGTCCGCCGTTCCGCCCGTCTCCGATCCCGCCGCGACCACCGCTGGCGCTGCCTGGTCGCCGGAGAGCTGGCGTGGCAAGACCGCGCTGCAGATGCCGACCTATCCGGACCCGGTGGCATTGGACGCCGCTCTGCACGAGCTGAAGCGGCTGCCGCCGCTGGTCACCTCGTGGGAGATCCTGGCGTTGAAGCAGCAGCTGGCCGAGGCCCAGGAAGGCAAGCGCTTCCTGCTGCAGGGCGGCGACTGCGCCGAGAACTTCAGCGACTGCGAATCGGGCACCATCTCCAACCGCCTGAAGGTACTGCTGCAGATGAGCCTGGTGCTGGTGCACGGCCTGCGCCAGCCGGTGATCCGCGTGGGCCGCTTCGCTGGCCAGTACGCCAAGCCGCGCTCGGCCGACACCGAGACCCGCGACGGCGTGACCCTGCCCAGCTACCGCGGTGATGTGATCAACGCACCGGCGTTCACCGAAGCGGCGCGCCTGCCGGACCCGAAGCGGATGCTGCAGGCCCACGCGCATTCGGCGATGACGATGAACTTCGTGCGTGCGCTGATCGACGGCGGTTTCGCCGACCTGCACCACCCCGAATACTGGAACCTGGAGTGGGTAAGCCACTCGCCGCTGGCGGCCGAGTACCAGAAGATGGTGGCCTCGATCGGCGATGCGGTGCACTTCATGGAGACCCTGGCCGGGGCCCGCGTGCACAACCTCAACCGCATCGACTTCTACACGTCGCACGAAGCGCTGCTGCTGCCCTACGAGCAGGCGTTGACCCGCCAGGTGCCGCGCCAGCAGGGCTGGTTGAACCTGAGCACGCATTACCCGTGGATCGGCATGCGCACGGCCGCGCTCGATGGCGCGCACGTGGAGTACCTGCGTGGCGTGCGCAATCCGATTGCGATCAAGGTGGGCCCGTCGGTGACGCCGGACCAGCTGCTGCGCCTGATCGATGTGCTCAACCCACATGACGAGCCGGGCCGCCTGAGCTTCATCCACCGGATGGGCGCAACGCAGATCGCAGAGAAACTGCCGCCGCTGCTGGACGCGGTCAAGCGTGATGGTCGCCGCGTGCTGTGGGTGTGCGATGCGATGCATGGCAATACCGAAAGCACCGCCAACGGTTTCAAGACACGCCGCTTCGACAACGTGCGTGGCGAGGTGGAGATGTCATTCGATCTGCATGCGGCCGCCGGTACGCGCCTGGGCGGTGTGCATCTGGAACTGACCGGCGAGGACGTGACCGAGTGCATCGGCGGCGCGCGCGAACTGACCGAGCGCGACCTGGAGCGCGCGTATCGTTCAACGGTGGACCCGCGGTTGAACTACGAGCAGTCGCTGGAGATCGCGATGGCGATCGTGCGCAAGCAGGAGCAAGTGCGGTAAGGGGTTTTCGGCAGGGCTTGCAGCCCTGCACCTGCTGCAATCAACGGCAACGGCAAAAGCCGAAGCGGCATTCCGTGGGGTGGCGGGGTGGCGTGGGTGGTCAGGACACGCCGTAAACCCATCCATGGCGCCAACGGTCCTGCCCACCCACACCGCCCCGCCTCTGACAGATGTCGTGCGCTGTTGGTGGGTGCCGACCGTTGGTCGGCACATCTGTCAGATATCGAATGAATCATCCACGCATGGCGTGGATCCACTGGTAATGGCGGCTGTTGGTAGGTGTCGACTTGGGTCGACACGATTTTTCTGTCAGATATCAATATTGAAAATGGGGTAGGAGCCCGTTGCGCAGCAACGGGATCTGACCCCGTGCCGACCAACGGTCGGCACCCACCAACAGCCGCGGGAACTGTCGAAGGCGGGGTGGGTCCGGTTGCGGGGGCGTGAGCCGCATGGATGCGGCGACCGAGCTTACATGGGTGAGGGCGCTTCGCTTGCGAAGCACTGCTTCGCAAGCGCCCGAACGCGCAGCCGCCAGCGGCTGGGCCGGGCCCCGGAGGGGTACTTGCAGCGCCCCCCGCAACCGGACCCACCCCGCCATCCCACAGGAAACCCGCTTCTGCTTCGGCTGTTGCTGTTGCCGTTGCTGTCGCTTCGGCTTCTGGGCAGGTGCAGGGCTGCAAGCCCTGCCCACCAACACCCTGCTTACGAACGGCTGACGTGACGCTCATGCCCCATGCGCGAGGCTGTCTGCTTGGCTGTTCGAGTGGAGGTGGCAACGGTGCACTGGCAAAGCGCACAGGCCTACGCATGGCCGTTGGGATTGGCAGCAGTAGTGGGTGGCATCGGCGCGTGGCTGATCCTGTGGATCTACCACCGGCTGAAAGGGCGTGATCGGCGGCGCGCGCGCATCGGGCGTGTGCTCGGGCTGCCAATGGCCACCGCATGGCCGCTGCTGCTGTTGATCCCTGCACTGCAGGCCACGCCGCTGCAGGATCCCCTTCTGGGCAACCTGCAACGGGTGCTGCATATCGCACTGACCGCCTGCTTCATCTGGCTGCTGGTACGCGCAGTGGCAGCGGGTGAGCGGGCCATCCTGCGCAGCCATCCCATCGATGTCTCCGATAATCTGGAAGCGCGCCGCATCCAGACCCAGACGCGGGTGCTCAGCCGTGTGCTGATGGGCGGCATCATCGTGCTGGGTGCTTCGCTGGTGCTGTTGACCTTTCCCATGGTGCAGAAGATCGGCACCGCGCTGCTGGCCTCGGCGGGCCTCATCGGCCTGGTGGCCGGTATCGCCGCAAAGCCGGTGTTCGGCAACCTGATCGCCGGCCTGCAGATTGCAGTGACCCAGCCGATCCGACTGGACGATGTAGTGATCGTCGAGGGCGAGTGGGGACGCATCGAGGAGATCGGCAGCAGCTACGTGGTGGTACGTATCTGGGACGAGCGGAGGATGGTGGTGCCGCTGACCTGGTTCATCGAGAACCCCTTCCAGAACTGGACCCGGCGCAGCGCCGATCTGCTCGGTACGGCGTTTCTGTGGCTGGACTATCGTGCCCCGATCGCGGCGATCCGCGCCGAGCTGGAGCGCATCTGCCAGGGCGAGGCATTGTGGGATGGCCGGGTCTGCGTGACCCAGGTGACCGAAACCAGCGAGCGTGCGATCCAGGTGCGGCTGCTGGTGAGTGCGCGCAGCTCCGGCGACGCGTTCGACCTGCGTTGCCTGGTACGCGAGCGCATGCTCGATTTCCTCGCGCGTGAGCATCCGCAGTCGCTGCCGCAGCTGCGTGCGCGGCTGCAGCATGCTGACGAGCTGGACATGCCGCGTGGTCCACGTGCACGTACTGCAGATGTGCGTTCGCCGGGGGCTGAAGACGGTGAGGCGGCAATCGTGCCAGCGGAGCCCGACCAGCCGCTGTAGAGCCGAGCCATGCTCGGCTGCTTTCGATTTTCCGTTGAAGCCGAGCGTGGGCTCGGCTCTACAGAAACACGATCACGGCTCGCCGGCGTCGATCAGCGTGTCGGTATCGAAGTGCGGCGGGCGCCGTGCGCGCGTGCGCTGCTCGTAGGCGTAGGCCATCTCGATCAGCTTCGGCTCGCTCCAGGCGGTGCCCATGAACAGCAGGCCGACCGGCAGGCCATCGATCTGGCCCATCGGCACGCTGAGGCTGGGATAGCCGGCGACGGCGGCGGCACTGTAGCTCTCGCCGGGGAAGTCGTCGCCTTCGCTGCGGATCGGCCACGCAACGCCGGTGGTCGGCGCGACCAGGGCGTCGAGCTGGTGGGCGGCGAGGGCGGCATCGATGCCTTCCGGGCCCGCCAACCTGCGCGCATCGCTGCGTGCGCGGATATAGGCGGGGTCAGCCAGGCCGGCGGTAGCGTCGGCTTCCACCAGCAGTTCCTGGCCGAACAGGCCCAGTTCCTGCTTGCTGTGCGCCTGGTTGAAGGCGATCAATTCGGCCAGGCTGTGCAGGGGAGCGCGGTGGGCGCTGAAGTAACGCTCCAGCCCGGCCTTGAACTCGTACAGCAGCACCTTGCGTTCGGCGTCGGCCCAGGCGCCCTGGTTGGGCAGCTCCACCGGCACCAGGACGGCACCGGCCCGACGCAGCTCGGTGGCGGCGTGTTCGATCAGTGGCGGCATGCCGCGGTATTTCAGCAGCGGCGTCTGCAGCAGGCCGATGCGCTTGCCACGCAGTCCCTGCGGATCCAGCCGCGCGGTGTAGTCGTACACCGCACGGCCGGGCATGGTTGCGGTGGCCGGGTCGGCATCATCGCGGCCGGCAATTGCGGTCAGTACGGCGGCAGCGTCGGCGACGCTGCGTGTCATCGGCCCCGCAGTGTCCTGGCTGAAGGAAATCGGGATGATCCCATCGCGGCTGACCAGGCCAACGGTCGGCTTGAGGCCGACGATGCCATTGATCGCCGCAGGGCAGACGATGCTGCCGTCGGTTTCGGTGCCGATCGCCACGCTGGCCAGGTTGGCGGCGACCGCTACCGCGCTGCCGCTGCTGGAGCCGCAAGGCGAGTGGCTGAGGCGATAGGGATTGCGGGTCTGGCCACCGCGCGCGCTCCAGCCGGACACCGAATCGTTGCCGCGGAAATTGGCCCATTCGCTGAGATTGGTCTTGCCCAGCACCACGGCCCCGGCCTCGCGCAGGCGCCGCACCAGATACGCATCGTCAGGGCGGAACCCCTGCAGGGCCAGAGAGCCGGCACTGGTGGCCATCGGCGCAGCGTTGATGTTGTCCTTCAGCAGTACCGGGATGCCGTGCAGCGGGCCCCGCAGGCGTCCATCGCGGCGCTCGCGGTCGCGCGCCGCGGCTTCCTTCAGGGCATCGGGGTTGAGCTCGATCACCGCGCGCAGGCGGGGCCCGGCCCGATCCAGGGCGGCGATGCGCTGCAGGTAGGCCTGGGTCAGGGTGGTGCTGTCCAGTTCACCGGCGGTCATCCGCGCCTGCAGGTCGGCAACATCGGTTTCAGCGTACGGGAACGGCACGTTGCGGCTCGCAGGTTCGGCCGCATGCGCGCTGGGCGTGGCCGGGCTGCAGCCAGCCGAAAGCAGCGCAGGCAGCGCGGCGAGCAGGCAGGTCAGCAGAGGCGGCAAGGACGGGCGCATGGGGCGGCTTGGTCGGCTCCAATCCCCAGTGTAGCCGGTGGTCAGCGGTGGCGCTTGCGCAGGTCGCGGGCGAGAACGTAGACCACGATCAGGTTGATCGCCAGGATCGTCCACGACGGCCAGCCGGGGTGGCGGATGATCGCGAAGATGTCGAAGGGCAGGTACAGCGAGGCAGTCAGGCAGCCCAGCCAGGAGGCCCAGGCCTTGGCCCGCCACAGGCCCCAGGCTTCGACCAGGTGCAGCAGGCCGTAGCCGATCATCCCTGCCGCGGCCAGGTGGACCGCGTCGGGGTTGATCATATGCAGCAGCGAGGGCAGGGTGCCATGGTCCGGATCCAGGCTGAAACGCCGGATCAGGACCATGATGCCGTGCCGAAGCGGCTGCGGTCCGAGCACTTCCAGCCCGGTGGCGGCCAACAGCGCCAGCATCGCCTTGCTCGCTTCGAGCAGGGCGATGACGTGCAGACCCGGATGCCGGTGTGGATCCGGGTTGTAGCCGCTCTGGTTCACGGGGTGCTGGCTCAGCCGCCGCGCGAAGCCTTCTTGCGGTCGCTCTCAGTCAGGAACTTCTTGCGCAGGCGGATCTCCTTCGGGGTGATCTCGACCAGCTCGTCGTCTTCGATGAAGTCCAAGGCCTGTTCCAGCGAGTACTTGATCGCCGGGGTCAGCTGGATCGCGTCGTCCTTGCCGGAAGCGCGCATGTTGGTCAGCGGCTTGGTCTTGATCGCGTTGACGGTCAGGTCGTTGTCCTTGGAGTGGATGCCGACCAGCTGACCTTCATACACGTTGTCGCCTTCGGCAGCGAAGAGCTTGCCGCGTTCCTGCAGCGGGCCCAGCGAGTAGGCCGGGGTGACGCCCGGCGCATTGGCGATCATCACGCCGTTGATGCGCTTGGCGATGGCGCCCTGTTCCTTCGGGCCGTAGTGGTCGAACACATGGAACAGCAGGCCCGAACCCTGGGTCAGGGTCTTGAACTCGTTCTGGAAGCCGATCAGGCCACGGGCCGGGATCTGGTACTCCAGGCGCACGCGGCCCTTGCCGTCCGATTCCATGTTCTTCAACTGGCCCTTGCGGGTGCCCAGCTTTTCCATCACGCCGCCCTGGTGCACTTCCTCGATGTCCACCACCAGCTGCTCGATCGGCTCCATCAGCTGGCCGTCGATTTCCTTGATGATCACTTCCGGGCGCGACACGGCCAGCTCGTAGCCTTCGCGGCGCATGTTCTCGATCAGCACCGACAGGTGCAGTTCGCCACGGCCGGAGACCAGGAACTTGTCGGCGTCTTCCAGCTGCTCGACCTTCAGGGCCACGTTGTGGACCTTTTCACGGTCCAGGCGGTCCTTGATCTGGCGGCTGGTCAGGAACTTGCCACCGGACAGGTCCTTGTTGCCGGCGAACGGCGAATTGTTCACCTGGAAGGTCATCGAGATGGTCGGCTCGTCGACGGTCAGCGCAGGCAGGGCTTCCGGGAAGTCCGGTGCGCAGATGGTGTCGGAGATGGTCAGCTCCTGGATGCCGGAGATGGCCACGATGTCGCCGGCCTCGGCCGAATCCTGCTCGATGCGCTCCAGGCCCATGAAGCCCAGCACCTGCAGCACCTTGCCGTTGCGCTTCTTGCCTTCACGGTCGATGACCGCGACCTGCATGTTCTTCTTCAGGGTGCCGCGCTGGATGCGGCCGATGCCGATCACGCCCACGAAGTTGTTGTAGTCCAGCTGGCTGATGCGCATCTGGAACGGGCCTTCCGGGTCCACTTCCGGCTTCGGCGCGTGCTGCATGATCGCTTCGTACAGCGGGGTCATGTCGCCGTCGCGCACGGTGTCTTCCAGGCCCGCGTAGCCGTTAAGGCCCGAGGCGTAGACGATCGGGAAGTCCAGCTGCTCGTTGGTGGCACCGAGCTTGTCGAACAGGTCGAAGACCTGGTCGATCACCCACTCCGGACGGGCGCCCGGACGGTCGACCTTGTTGACCACGACGATCGGCTTGAAGCCCATCGCGAAGGCCTTCTGGGTCACGAAGCGGGTCTGCGGCATCGGGCCGTCCATCGCATCGACCAGGATCAGCACGGTGTCGACCATCGACAGCACGCGCTCGACCTCACCGCCGAAGTCGGCGTGGCCGGGGGTGTCGACGATGTTGATCCGGTTCTTGATGCCGGTCTTCTTGTCTTCCCAGGTGATGGCGGTGTTCTTGGCCAGGATGGTGATGCCGCGTTCCTTTTCCTGGTCGTTGCTGTCCATCACGCGCTCGGCGAGGACGGTGCGCTCGGACAGGGTGCCGGACTGCTTCAGCAGCTGGTCGACCAGGGTGGTCTTGCCATGGTCGACGTGGGCGACGATGGCGATGTTGCGAAGATTTTCGATGGACATACGAAAGGGGGCCAGTCGGCGCCGGATTTGGAAAAAGAAGTCCAACATTATACGTCGAACTTGACGATTCGCGAAAAGATGGATTTCACGCCGGCCAAACGGCCCATTCAGCTGGCTGTCCACCGCTTCGGCCGAGGTCGCCAGGACGGCCCCTCGGCTCACCTTCCCCTGGCTGAAGGCGGGGGCTCCACCGATGGTCGAAGGCACCGCCGCCACGAGGCAGGTGTAAACTAGGTGGCTAGACGCATTCCCCTTTGCACCAAGGATCTTCATGTCCCTCATCGCCACTTTCGACACCACCCAGGGCCCGATCAAGGTCGAGCTGTTCGCCGACAAGGCGCCGCTGACCGTGGCCAACTTCGTGAACCTGGTCAAGCACGGCTTCTATGACGGCCTGATCTTCCACCGCGTGATCGCCGACTTCATGATCCAGGGCGGCTGCCCGCAGGGTCGTGGCACCGGCGGCCCGGGCTACAAGTTCGAAGACGAGAAGAATGGCGTGAAGCACGAGGTCGGCTCGCTGTCGATGGCCAACGCCGGCCCGAACACCAACGGCAGCCAGTTCTTCATCACCCACATCAAGACCGATTGGCTGGACGGCCGCCACACCGTCTTCGGCAAGGTCCTGGAAGGCCAGGCCATCGTCGATTCGGTCAAGCAGGGCGACGTGATCCATTCGATCACCCTGGAAGGCGACGTCGACGCCGTGCTGGCCGCCCAGGCCGACCGCGTCGCGGAGTGGAACAAGCACCTCGCCGCCTGACCCCCTTTCGAAACGGCCACCCACGGGTGGCCGTTTCCCTGTTCCCCGCCGCCCGCCCGGCCTGCGTGGCCATGCCCGCGGCGCCCCATCAAACGCTTGCAAGCAAGAGGAAACCCCCATGAAAGCACCCGTTCGTGTTGCCGTGACCGGCGCCGCCGGCCAGATCGGTTATGCCCTGCTGTTCCGCATCGCCTCCGGCGAAATGCTGGGCAAGGACCAGCCGGTCATCCTGCAGCTGCTGGAACTGCCGGTCGACAAGGCCCAGGCCGCCCTGAAGGGCGTGATGATGGAGCTGGAAGACTGCGCGTTCCCGCTGCTGGCCGGCATGGTTGGCACCGATGACGCCGAAGTCGCGTTCAAGGACGCCGACATCGCCCTGCTGGTCGGCGCACGTCCGCGTGGCCCGGGCATGGAGCGCAAGGACCTGCTGCTGGAGAACGCCAAGATCTTCACCGCCCAGGGCGCCGCGCTGAACAAGGTCGCCAGCCGTGACGTGAAGGTGCTGGTGGTCGGCAACCCGGCCAACACCAATGCCTACATCGCGATGAAGTCGGCTCCGGACCTGAAGCCGGAGAACTTCACCGCCATGCTGCGCCTGGACCACAACCGCGCGCTGAGCCAGCTGTCGGCCAAGCTGGGCAAGCCGGTCGGTGGCATGGAGAAGCTGGTGGTGTGGGGCAACCACAGCCCGACCATGTACCCGGACTACCGTTTCGCCACCGCCGACGGCGCCTCGATCGCCGATGCGATCAACGACCAGGAGTGGAACGCCAACACGTTCATCCCGACCGTCGGCAAGCGCGGCGCGGCGATCATCGAAGCCCGTGGCTCGTCCTCGGCCGCTTCGGCCGCCAATGCCGCCATCGACCACGTGCGTGACTGGGTGCTGGGCAGCAACGGCAAGTGGGTCACCATGGGCGTGCCGTCCGACGGTTCCTACGGCATTCCGGAAGGCGTGATCTTCGGTTTCGCGGTGACCACCGAGAACGGCAAGTACACCCTGGTCAAGGATCTGCCGATCGACGACTTCAGCCAGAAGTACATCGACAAGACCCTGGCCGAGCTGGAAGAAGAGCGCGCCGGCGTCGCCCACCTGCTGGGCTGATGCAGGCGGTACCGGCCACGGCCGGTACCTCCACCGCGATGGTGGGTACCGACCGTTGGTCGGTACGCTCACCGCAGAAGACGGGGAGGCTTCGGCTTCCCCGTTCTCATTTGGAATTCCTGGAACCGCATGATCCACCTGCACTACATCGACGACGCGCTGCTGGTGGCTGAAAAGCCCGCCGGCCTGCTGTCCGTGCCCGGCCGCAGCGCCGAGAACCAGGACTGCGTCGTCGCGCGCCTGCAGGCGCTGTACCCGGATGCGTTGACCGTGCACCGCCTGGACCAGGTGACTTCCGGGCTGCTGCTGCATGCGCGTGGCAAGGACATGCAGGCGGCGTTGTCGATGCAGTTCGAGCAGCGCCGGGTTGGCAAGCGGTATGAAGCGGTGGTGCAGGGGCTGCTCGAGGGTGATTCCGGTGAAGTGGACCTGCCGTTGATCGTGGACTGGCCGAACCGGCCGAAGCAGAGGGTCGATCAGGAACGCGGCAAGCCGGCGCTGACGCGCTGGCGCGTAATGGCGCGTGAGGTGGAAGCGCAGCGTACCCGCGTGGAGCTGGAACCGATCACCGGCCGCAGCCATCAGCTGCGCCTGCACACGGCCAGCCTCGGCCATCCCATCGTCGGTGATGTCCTGTATGGCGCGGCACCGGCGCAACGCGTGCACCTGCATGCGCGCAGCCTGCGGTTCACCCATCCGGTGACGGGCGAAACACTCGCGTTCGAGTCCGCGACTCCGTTCTAGGGGGCCGGCAGGGCTTGCAGCCCTGCACCCGCAGAATCAACGTCAACGTCAAAAGCGGGCTATCCGTGGGTTGGCGGGACGGTGTCGGAGTGCGGGGACGCCGCAAGTACGTCCGTGTAGGCTTGGCAGCCGCTTGCTCGTGTGCGCTTTCCTGCGCACACGGCAAGACCGGGGTTGGGCGTCCTGCCCA
>NZ_LEKR01000055.1:0-29309 GCF_001580555.1 Stenotrophomonas sp. DDT-1 | reverse complement strand
GTGGCTGCCGTGGTCCAGCGACGGCCCTTCGGCGTAGGGCTGCGGTCCGTGGCGCAGGATCTTCACCAGGTACCAGATGCCCCAGCCGAACACGAAGGCGTAGCCGACCACGTAGACGCCCAGCGACAGCGCGGTCATCCACGCGCTCTGCGGGCCGACCGCATCGGCGGTGCGCAGCAGGCCATACACCACCCACGGCTGGCGTCCCATCTCGGTGACGAACCACCCCGACAGCAGCGCGATGAAACCGCTAGGCAGCATCCAGTTCCAGCCGCGCAGCAGCCATGGCGAATCGAGCAGCTTGTTGCGCCACAGCTGGAAGGCCGACACCCAGGCCAGCAGCAGCATCAGCGTGCCCAGCCCGACCATGATGCGGAAGGCAAAGAACACCGGCGTCACCGGCGGCCGCTCGCTGGCCGGTACCGAGGTCAGCGGGTCGAAGGTGCCGTCCAGGCTGTGGGTCAGAATCACGCTGCCCAGGTTCGGGATGGCCACTTCGAAATCGTTGCGCTCCTCCTTCTCGTTGGGCAACGCGAACACCACCAGCGGTACGCCCTCGCCTTCCCGGGTCTCATGCCAATGCGCTTCCACCGCCGCGATCTTCATCGGCTGGTGCTTGAGCGTGTTCAGGCCGTGCATGTCGCCGACGAAGATCTGCACCGGCACGGTCAGCGCGGCGAATGCCACGGCGGCGATCAGCATGCGCCGGCCCGCTTCCACGTGCGTGCCCTTGCGCAGGTACCACGCGCCCACGCCACCAATCACGAAACAGGTGGTGATGAACGAGCCCAGCGCCATGTGCGCGAGGCGGTAGGGGAACGAGGGATTGAACACCACCTGCCACCAGTCCACCGGATGCACGATGCCGTTGACCATCTCGTAGCCGGCCGGCGTGTGCAGCCAGCTGTTGGACGACAGGATCCAGAACGTGGAGAACAGCGTGCCCAGCGCAACCATGCAGGTGGACAGGAAATGCAGGCGCGGCGAGACCCGGCCCCAGCCGAACATCATCACGCCGAGGAAGCTGGCTTCCAGGAAGAACGCGGTCAGCACCTCGTAGGTCAGCAGCGGGCCGATGACCGTGCCGGCCACCTCGCTCAGCCGCGGCCAGTTGGTACCGAACTGGAAGGCCATGACGATGCCGCTGACCACGCCCATGCCGAACGACACCGCGAAGATCTTCTGCCAGAAGAAGTACAGCTCGCGCCACACGGGCAGCCTCGTGCGCAGCCAGCGCCATTCGATGAAGGCCAGCCAGCTGGCCGTACCGATGGTGAAGGCGGGGAACAGCACGTGGAAACTGATGACGAATCCAAACTGGATCCGGGACAACAACAACGCGTCCAAGGGACGCCTCCTGCCTGCGACCGGTGGGATACCGGACCACTTTAGGAGGACTTCGTTAAAACGGGATGCGACCGGGTGACGCGCTGCTTCACTTTGTCGCAGGGGTCAACCGTTCTGGTAGCTGCCAACCTTGGTTGGCACACACGCCCAAACGCCGACCCAGGTCGGCCTCTACCCACCGCGATTGGAGCGGCCCCTTGCCCGGCGGGTGCCTCAGTGCCAGAAATACCAGGCCGCCGCAGCCAGCAGGGCGCCAAACAACAGCACCTGCACCACCACATAACCCACGCCACCGTCGCGCGACTCAGCGGCAATGCGCTTCTGCAGCGCCTCGCTCACATCCGGCGTTTCTTCCTGCTGCGCGTGCTCACGCAACGCCTGCGCCAGCGCGCGCTTTTCCGCATCGCGAGGGTCGGTCGGTGGGTTCACAGCAGTTCTCCGGCGGCGGCATGCCGCGTCAGTTCCTGCCTCAGGACCTGGCGCGCACGGTGAAGGTGGCTCTTGATGGTACCGCGCGCCAGCCCGGTCACCTGCTCGATCTCGGCCAGATCGAAATCCTCCAGGTAATGCAGGCCGACGATCAGGCGCTGCGGTGCACTCAGCCGTTCCAGTGCCGCGCCGAGCTGGCGCCCGGCCTGCAGCGCCTCGCTCAGTTCAGCCGGCCCCGGCCCTTCATCGCCAATACCCAGTTCCTCGGGTACTTCCACCGCCACCATCCATTGCGCCTCCAGCCGTCGCCTGCGCAGGTGCTGCAGCGCCGTGGTGTAGGCGATCCGGGAAACCCAGGTGCGCAGCGAGCATTCAAAACGAAACCGATGCAGCTGGCGGAACACGGCAAGGAAAGTTTCCTGCAGCAGGTCGGCGACCTGGTCGCGGTCGCCCACCATGCGTCCGATCACATGCGCGCAGGTGCGCTGGTGGGTCTCCACCAGCTGCGCGAAGGCCGACTGCGAGCCATCGATGATGGCCCGCACCAGGGCCTGGTCCGCGTCCAGCGCTTTGGCGGGAGCCGCCATCGCCGCCGTATCCTCGCGGCGACGGCCCCGCAGTGCCGACAGCGCTTCGCCGAGCAGGCTCATGCGCGGGGCGCCCCCTGTGCCCGTGGCATGCCTGCCTCAGCCCTTGCGTGCGGCAGGCCGGGTGAAGTGCCAGGCCAGCAGCTGGCCGAGGCCGGCACTGCCGACCAGCGCGGCGGCGGCGCCAAAGGTCAGGTCACGGGCCCCGATGGCTTCCAGCAGGGCCATGGCCAGGGCCAGGCAGACCAGGCTGATGCCCCAGCGCAGCGCGCCCTGGCGGCGGCGTTCTTCTTCCAGTACCGCCAGCGAGCGGATAACTTCCTCTGGCACGTGCGGAGCCACCAGCTTGCTGCGGGCGCGGGCATCGGCAATGGCATGGATCGCGTAGGCGATGCAGATGAAGAGGGTGATCGGGATCAGTTCCTGCATGGTCGGGCTCCTGTTCGGTGGATGATGCGGGTTCAGGAGAATGGATGCGCGACCACGGCAACCGGTTGCGCCACTTTGCCAATCCCGCTGCCATGACCTGTGGCCCCTGCCCCGGGCCGGGGCGGCTGCTACCCTTGGCCGGTTTCCTCTTCTGGTGCCGTCCGCCCATGTCCCGAGTGCTGCCCCTGTCCCTCCTGCTGTCGGCCGTGCTGGCCGCACCGGCTGCGCATGCCGCGCCGACGCCGATCACCATCGAACAGGCCATGGCCGACCCGGACTGGATCGGTCCGCCGGTAGAGAAGGCCTGGTGGTCGTGGAACAGCCAGCAGGTGGAGTACCAGCTCAAGCGCAACGGCAGCCCGGTGCGCGACACCTTCCGCCAGCCGGTGGCCGGCGGCGTGGCCGCGCAGGTGGCCGATGACCAGCGCGGCACCCTGGACGTGGCCGATCCGGTCTACGACCGCAGCCGCAGCCGCAGCGCCTTCGTGCGCAATGGCGATGTGTTCGTGCGCGACCTGCGCAGCGGCGCGCTGACCCAGCTGACCCGCAGCAACGAGCGCGCGGGCAACGTGAACTTTGCCGCGGACAACGGCGTGATCTGGCGCGTCGGCCAGAACTGGTTCCACTGGACCGCCGCCAGCGGCGTGCAGCAGGTGGCCAGCCTGAAGGCCGAGAAGGACCCGCGCACGCCGCCGAAGGCCGACGTGCTGCGCGACCAGCAGCTGCGCACGCTGGAAACCCTGCGCCGCGACCGCGAGCAGCGCGAGGCATTGAAGGACCAGGACCAGCGCTGGCGCCAGGCTGATCCGACCCGCGCACCGGGCCCGGTCTACCTGGGCGCCGACGTCGAGATCGGTGACAGCGTGCTGTCGCCGGACCTGACCCACCTGATCGTGGTGACCAAGCCGAAGGACTTCGACGACGGCCGCACCAGCAAGATGCCGCTGTACGTGACCGAGTCGGGCTACGAGGAAACCGAGGACACCCGCACCCGCGTCGGCCGCAACGGCTTCGAGCCACACACCCTGTGGTACGTGGATGTGCGCACCGGCAAGGCCGAGAAGGTCTCGCTGTCCGGCCTGCCGGGCATCAGCACCGACCCGCTGGCCGAACTGCGCCGCAAGGCCGGCAAGGATGCGCTGAAGGGCGAGCGCAGCGTGCAGGTGATGAGCGACTTCATGGGCGGCGGCATCCGCTGGAGCGCCGACGGCCAGCAGGCCGCGGTGATGCTGCGCGCCAACGACAACAAGGACCGCTGGATCATCAGCGTCAATGCTGCCGACGGCCGCGTGCAGAACCGCCACCGCCTGACCGACAACGCCTGGATCAACTGGGGCTTCAACGATTTCGGCTGGATGGCCGATGGCCGCACGCTGTGGCTGTTGTCCGAGGAATCGGGCTTCTCGCACCTGTACACCCAGGCCGGCACCGCCAAGCCGCAGGCGCTGACCAGCGGCAAGTGGGAAACCTCGGCGCCGGTGCCGTCGGCCGATGGCAAGGGTTTCTACTTCCTGTGCAACCAGCAGGCGCCGCATGACTACGAAGTCTGCACGGTCGACACCGGCAGCCGCCAGGTGCGCGAGCTGACCAGCCTCAACGGCGTGGAGGATTTCTCGCTGTCGCCCGACGGCCAGCAGCTGCTGGTGCGCTACTCCGGCGCCTACCTGCCGCCGCAGCTGGCGGTACTGCCCAGTGCCGGTGGCCAGGCGCGCGTGCTGACCGACACCCGCACCGCCGACTACAAGGCACGCCAGTGGATCCAGCCGAAGCTGGTGGCAGTGCCGTCCAAGCATGGTGCCGGCGTGGTCTGGGCCAAGTACTACGAACCGGAAAACAAGGAACCGGGCCGCAAGTATCCGATCGTGATGTTCGTGCACGGCGCCGGCTACCTGCAGAACGTGCACCAGCGCTACCCGGCCTATTTCCGCGAGCAGATGTTCCACAACCTGCTGGTGCAGAAGGGCTACATCGTGCTGGACATGGACTACCGCGGCAGCGAGGGCTACGGCCGCGACTGGCGCACGGCCATCTACCGCAACATGGGCCACCCGGAACTGGAAGACTACAAGGACGGCCTGGACTGGCTGGTCGACACCCAGCAGGGTGACCGCGACCACGCCGGCATCTACGGTGGTTCCTACGGCGGCTTCATGACCTTCATGGCACTGTTCCGTGCGCCGGGCACCTTCAAGGCCGGCGCCGCGCTGCGCCCGGTGGTGGACTGGCACAACTACAACCACGGCTACACCAGCAACATCCTCAACACCCCGGACATCGACCCGGAGGCGTACCGCGTGTCCTCGCCGATCGAGTACGCGCAGGACCTGCAGGACAACCTGCTGATCGCCCACGGCATGATGGATGACAACGTGTTCTTCCAGGACTCGGTGAACCTCACCCAGCGCCTGATCGAACTGCACAAGGACAACTGGTCGATCGCCCCATACCCGCTGGAACGCCACGGCTATGTGCGTGCCGATTCCTGGCTGGACCAGTACAAGCGCATCCTCAAGCTGTTCGAGCAGAACCTGAAGTGAGCGACGCCGCAGCCACGATCCGGATCGTGGCTGCGGTCATCCTGGATGACCGCGGCCGGGCGCTGGTGGTGCGCAAGCAGGGTGCGCGCCGCTTCATCCAGCCCGGTGGCAAGCCCGAACCCGGCGAGGCACCCCTGCAGGCGCTGGCCCGCGAGCTGGACGAGGAACTGGGCGTGCAGCTGCGCGCCGATGCCGCCATCGCGCTGGGCACGTTCGAGGACTGGGCGGTGAACGAGCCCGGCCACCGCGTGCAGGCACAGGCGTGGTGGGTGCAGGTGGACGGCACGCCGCAGGCGCGCGCCGAAATTGCCGAACTGGCCTGGGTGCCGCTGCAACCGCCGCATGGCCTGCCCTTGGCACCCTTGAGCGAACACCATATCCTGCCGGCCGTCGCCACCCGGGCGACGGCCCGCTGAGCAGGCGGGCGCCGACTGCAAGGACATCGGATGTCAATGTCGATCCCGTCGATCCCCTCGCCGCTTTCCCCGGCCTATCACGCCTGGGTGCGCCCGGTCGCACAGGCTTCGTTCTGGCTGTCACTGCTGCTGACGATCTACTTCGTGCTGCAGGGACTGGTGCTGTGGCCGCTGCAGAACCTCGCGCTGTGGCACCTGGTGGAAGGTGAAGTGCAGCTCCAGCAGATGCACAGCCTGGTCTGGCTGCTGGCGCACCCGGTGGCCGCGTCAATGGTCGTCGCGCTGTTGTGCCTGGCCTCGACCGTGTCCAGTTGGGGCCTGCTGCGTGAACGTCGCTGGGGCCTGTGGAGCTTCGTGGTACTGCTGCTGCTGAGTGCCCTGACCAACTTCGCAGCCGCCTGGTGGCTGGACCTGTTCATGGGCGACTTCATTCCGTTGCTGGCCGATGACCCGGCCCTGCTGCAGGAACTGCAGCTGAAACGCTGGCTGATCACGCTGACCGTGGTCGGCATGTCGTTCGTGCTTCTCGGCCTGCAGGGCTGGCTGGCCTGGCGCCTGCTGCGCCCCGACGTGCGCGCGCGCTTCCACTGAGTTCTGCCGGGCGTGGGCCAAGGCCTCCGGCAGCGCCCGGCGTTTTGCCTTTGATCGTCAAGGAGACGACATGCTCTCATTCGCACCGTACCGCCACTGGCTGGCCTGGGCGTTGCTGCTGGCCACGCCGGTGGCCGCGGCACAGTCACCGCAATGCGGCCTGTTCAAGGCCGACGAAGGCAGCAGCACGCTGCGCGTCAGCTCATCCAACCGTGGCGAGCAGAAGCACTTCGGCAGCGCACCGACCCCGGTCGCGTTCCAGCAGATCGAAGGCAAGCTGCAGCTGGTGAATCTGGAATATGGCCTGCCCAGCGCGCTGCAGGTGCGCGACCGTGGCCGCACCCTCGAGGTGGACGGCACGGTCTACACCCTGCAGGCCCCTGCACAGTGCGCCGCAGCCGCCGCGCCGGCTGCGGGCAGCTGCCTGGCCGATGCGGCGGCCTGCCTGGACAACCGCCACGAGGCGACCCCCACCGCGCTGGCAGCGGCGTGCCGGGAAGGCGTGCCCGGCATGTGCCTGCAGCTGGCCGATCGCTGGCATGACGAGGCCAAGGCGCCGGCCACGCCGGATGAGGCGCGGCAACAGGCCATCCTCGATACCGCACTGGCCGGCATCGAACTGCCTGTGCCGTGCCGGAATGGCGGCTTCAGCAACGAGACACCGGCCTGTGCAGCGGCGCTGGAAGCGGATCCGGCGCTGCAGGAGCAGATCGTCAAGGCCGCGATGGGTGCGGCGATGGTCGAAGCGGTGAGCTCCGTACTGTCACCCTCCACGCCGGTGGTGGTGCCGGCCGCGCAGCGCCAGCAGCTGTTGCAGTTGTGCCAGCAGGTCGGCCATGGCGGCTTCTGCAGCCGCGTGGCCGAGCTCTCGTGGGAATCCGGCGACCCCTTGCAGGCGGTGCAGGCACTGGCCACAGCGTGCGCGCCCGGCAATGACAGCGCCGCCTGTGAGCGCCTGCCTGCGTTGCAGGCGCTGGGCGCCTCGTTGCGGCCGCAGCCGGCTACGGCGCTGCCCTGCGGCACCTTCCGCGCCGCAGGTGGCCTGATGGATACGCTGGACTTCGGCGATGCAGGACGGGTCGGCATCGGCTGGGACAGCCAGCTGCGTGCCCGTGTCGAAGACGGCGACGTCCGCATCCGCCACGACAAGGGCGGCGACTTCGTGCTGCGGCCGTTGCCCGGCGGCCAGCTGCTGGGCCTGGACACGTGGACACGCTTCCAGGTGTTCGTACCGACCGGCGAGGGCGCGAGCACCTGCAGCCCGCCGAAACACTACACGGTGCTGCCGCTGCCGCAGGACTGCCCGCAGGCGCTGGCCAGCGGCGGTGCCGAAGCCTGCTGCGCGCAGGGCAAGCTGCAGGGCTGCAACATTCTTGGCAACCGTCTTGCGCTGTCCGGGCAGTGGCGACAGGCGGCAGAGCACTACACCACCGTGTGCCGTGCCGGCGTGCGCGAGGGCTGCGAGAACCTGGTCGCAGCGCAGGGCCGCAGCAGCGACGTCGACGCCCATGCGACGCTGGAGCGGCTGTGCGCCGCCGACCGCAGCGGGCGCCACGTCGCCTGCGATGTGCTGGACACCGGAAACTGGAGCGCCCTGGAGCTGGGTCGCGTCCTGCAGGAGGCGGTGGACGAAGCGACGGCCGAGGACGCTCCGGCGCCGCGCACTTCCAATCGCAAGCGCTGAGCCTGCCAGGGCCTGTCCGCAGCGTTGGCCGGGCCCTGCGGTAAAGTACGCGCCATGAACGAATTCGAGCGCGTTCGCGCCTACCTCACCGAGCTGCAGGACCGCATCTGTGCGGCGATCGAGGCCGTCGATGGCCGGGCCCGCTTCCAGGAAGACCTGTGGCAGCGTGCCGAGGGCGGTGGCGGGCGTACCCGCGTGCTGCGCGACGGCGCGGTGTTCGAGCAGGCCGGCATCGGCTTCTCCGACGTCGCTGGCAGCCGCCTGCCGCCGTCGGCCTCGGCCAACCGCCCGGAACTGGCGGGCGCCTCCTGGCGCGCCACCGGCGTGTCGCTGGTGTTCCACCCGCTCAACCCGTACGTGCCGACCACCCATGCCAACGTGCGCTTCTTCCAGGCGCAGCGCGACGGTGAAGTGGTGGCCAGCTGGTTCGGCGGCGGCTTCGACCTGACCCCGTTCTATCCGTTCGACGAGGACGTGCAGCACTGGCACCGGGTCGCACGCGATCTGTGTGCGCCGTTCGGCGACGAACGCTACGCCGCGCACAAGCGCTGGTGTGATGAGTACTTCTTCCTGCGCCACCGCAACGAAACGCGCGGCGTCGGCGGTCTGTTCTTCGACGACCTGCACGGCGATTTCGAGCGCGATTTCGATTATCTGCGCGCGGTCGGCGATGGCTTCCTCGACGCCTACCTGCCGATCGTGCAGCAGCGCAAGAACACACCCCATGGCGAACGCGAACGCGAGTTCCAGCTGTACCGCCGCGGCCGCTACGTGGAATTCAACCTGGTCTACGACCGCGGCACCCTGTTCGGGCTGCAGAGCGGTGGCCGCAGCGAAAGCATCCTGATGAGCCTGCCGCCGCGGGTGCGCTGGGAATACGGCTTCTCGCCCGAACCCGGCAGCCCCGAATCGCGCCTGGCCGACTACCTGGTGCCGCGCGACTGGCTCTGAGGGGTGTCGTCGCGCGGGACGTGGGCTCGGCGCTGGTCAGCTGCCCTTTCGCGCGATGATGGTGATGTGCCCTGTCGTCTCCAGCAGGGCAATCTGCACGTCTTCAATCTGCAGCCCGCCCTGCTGGCGGAGCGCGGCATCGAAGTCGGCGCGGCTGATCAGCTCGCGCCGAAGTACCGCCTCGAACAGGCGACCACCGCGCGCAGGATGAATTCCCACCACGGCATGGCCAGCGCGAACAGGTCGGGCATGGTCTTCCCTTGCTGGACAGTGGCCCAGCCTGACCCCATCTGCGGTTCCGGCAGCACAAATAAAAAGCCCCGCTGACCAGGGGGAGGTCAACGGGGCCGGGGAACGGGCACTTGGGGAGGAGTCCCCGTTCCGAGATCTGCTCCAGGGGATGGGAGAGATCCACAACAGGCATTGCGCCTGTCGGGAGTTATAGAAGCACTCCGAACACTAACGGTTCGTGAAGGGGCCCCATTTAATGAAATTCAATCGGGGCAACATTCATGGTCGAGTCAGAAACCCCTGACTCATGAACACATTCACGTCGTTTTCGGCCTGAAATGCCGTCAGTGCGCTTCGTCCCAGTTGTTGCCGACGCCCGTGTCGACCACCAGAGGCACCCGCAGTTTGGCCGCTTGCGACATGCGCTCTACCACCTGCAAACGCAAGTCTTCAACGAAACCGCTTTCGGTTTCAAAGACCAGTTCATCGTGCACCTGCAGGATCATCCGTGCCGGTGCCCCGCTGTCGCGCAGCCACTGGTCCACATCCACCATTGCACGCTTGATGATGTCGGCGGCGGTGCCCTGCATCGGCGCGTTGATCGCGGCGCGCTCGGCCCCGGCACGCAGGCCCTGGTTGCGGGCGTGGATGTCGTTCAGGTACAGGCGGCGGCCGAACAGGGTTTCCACGTAGCCCTGGTCGCGGGCCTGCTGGCGCATCCGCTCCATGAAGTCGCGCACGCCCGGGTAGCGGCTGAAGTACAGCGCCACATAGTCCTGCGCCTGGCCCCGGTCGATGCCCAGGTTGCGGGCCAGGCCGAAGGCGCTCATGCCGTACATCAGGCCGAAGTTGATCGCCTTGGCGGCACGGCGCTCGTTCGGGGTCACCTCTTCCAGCGTGCGCCCGAACACCTCGGCGGCGGTGGCACGGTGCACGTCGGCGCCCTGCTCGAAGGCGCGCACCAGGCCCGGATCCTCGGACAGGTGCGCCATGATCCGCAGCTCGATCTGCGAATAGTCGGCGGCCAGCAGCTGGAAGCCTTCCGGCGCCACGAACGCGCGGCGGATGCGGCGGCCGTCCTCGGTGCGGATCGGGATGTTCTGCAGGTTCGGGTCCGACGAGGACAGGCGGCCGGTAGCGGCGCCGGACTGGTGGTAGCTGGTGTGCACCCGGCCGGTGTCCGGATTGACCATCTCCGGCAGCTTGTCGGTGTAGGTGCTGCGCAGCTTGGCCAATCCGCGGTAGTCGAGGATCACCCGCGGCAGTTCATGCTGGTCGGCAATCGCCTCCAGCGCCTCTTCGTTGGTGCTGGGCTGGCCCTTCGGGGTCTTCACCACCGCCGGCAGCTTCAGCTCGTCGAACAGCACCGCCTGGAGCTGCTTGGGCGAATCCAGGTTGAAGCTGCGCCCGGCCAGCTCGGTGGCCTTCTGCTGCGCGGCCAGCATGCGCGAGGACAGGTCCTGGCTCTGGCGGCGCAGTTCGTCGGTGTCGATCCGCACGCCGTTGGCTTCGATCGTGGTCAGCACCGGCACCAGCGGCATCTCGATGGTGCGGTACACGCTGTCCAGCGCCGGCTCGGCCAGCAGCTGCGGCTGCAGCGCGCGATGCAGGCGCAGGGTGATGTCGGCGTCCTCCGCCGCATAGCGGCTGGCTTCGTCGATGCCCACCTGCGAGAACGGAATCTGCTTGGCACCCTTGCCGGCCACGTCCTCGAACTTGAGGGTGGTGTAGCCCAGGTAACGCAGGGCCAGCGAATCCATGTCGTGGCGGGTGGCGGTGGAGTTGAGCACGAAGCTCTCGAGCATGGTGTCGTCGTGGTAGCCCTGCACCTCCACGCCGTGGCGGCGCAGCACATGCAGGTCGTACTTGCCATGCTGGCCCAGCTTCTTCTTCGCCGGGTCCTGCAGCACCGGCCGCAGCGCATCCAGCACCTGCTGCATCGGCAGCTGGGCCGGCGCACCCGGGTAATCGTGGCCGACCGGAATGTAGGCCGCCCTGCCCGGCTCGACCGCCAGGCTGACGCCGACCAGGCGCGCGCGCATCGCGTCCAGCGCATCGGTTTCAGTATCGAAGCTGATCAGCTCGGCCTGCTGCAGGCGCTCGACCCAGGCCTGCAGCTGCCCGCTGGTCAGCACGGTCTCGTATTCACCCGGCGCGGACAGTGCCGGATCCAGCGTGCCGGCGGCGGGCGCCTCGACGCTGCCACGCGCGAAGCCGGCCGCAGTGCCGCGCAGGCTCGGGGTCGCCTCGCTGGCGGCCACCGGTGCCGGCACCGGCGCGCCCAGCTCCTTCAACGCCTGGGTGAAGCCATAGCGCGTATACAGCTCGGTCAGCGCCGGCACATCCTGCTCGCGCAGGGCCAGCGTGGCCGGGCTGGCGTCCAGTTCCACGTCGGTACGGATGGTCACCAGCTCGCGGTTCAGCGGCAGCCGCTCCAGGGCGGCACGCAGGTTCTCGCCGATCTTGCCCTTCATGGTCGGCGCGGCCGCCATCACCCCGTCCAGGTGCTGGTACTCGGCCAGCCACTTGGCAGCGGTCTTCGGCCCGCACTTCTCCACGCCCGGCACGTTGTCGACCGCGTCGCCCATCAGCGCCAGCAGGTCGATGATCTGATCGGCGCGCACGCCGAACTTGTCCATCACCGCCGCGTCGGAATCCATGCGGCTGCCGGTCATGGTGTTGACCAGTTCGATGCCCGGCCGCACCAGCTGGGCGAAGTCCTTGTCACCGGTGGAAATGGTCACCTTCAGGTCCTGCGCCAGGCCCTGCAGCGCAAGCGTGCCGATCACATCGTCGGCTTCCACGCCGGGGATGCGCAGGATGCTGATGCCCAGCGCTTCGACGATGCGGCACATCGGCTCGACCTGGCTGCGCAGTTCATCGGGCATCGGCGGGCGGTTGGCCTTGTACTGGTCGTACAGGTCATCACGGAAGGTCTTGCCGGGCGCATCGACCACGAACGCGACGTAGGCCGGGCGCTCCTTCAGCGTCGAACGCAGCATGTTGACCACGCCGAACAGCGCGCCGGTGGGTTCACCCTGTGCATTGGACAGGGGCGGCAGCGCGTGGAACGCGCGGTACAGGTAACTGGACCCGTCGATCAGGACTAATCTGCTCATGCGCCGATTCTACGCGCCCGTGCCTGCACCGCGGCGACACGGCGCGCACACCGCGATGGGGCATAATCAGGGCTCTTTCCAGGCAAAGGCCCCCGCCGATGAAGACCCTGATGCTGGCTTCCCTGCTCCTGCTCGCTGGCTGCGCCAGCATGGGTGGCGCGGGTGCTCCCCCGGTGGACGTCAAGGGCGCGGATGTGTCCAGGCGTACCATGGACAACGGCGATGTCATCGAGGAATACCGTGTGTCCGGCCAGCTGCGCATGGTCAAGGTGACCCCGTCGCGCGGTGCCCCGTTCTACATGTACGACAAGAACGGCGATGGCCGATTCGACAACGACAAGGATGGCGTGTCGCCGGTCTACTGGAAGCTGTACAGCTGGTGAGGTGACCGGGTCGGATCCCTGCGATCCAGTAGTTCACCCCAGCCCCCTACAAAAAACAACGCCGGCACGCATCCTGCGCACCGGCGTCGGGTCCCCTCCCCGGGGAACGCTTCAATCAGCGGGTATGGATCAGCGGATGACCAGTACCGGCAGCGTGCTGCGCGCCAGCACCTCGGCAGTCTGGCTGCCCAGCAGTACACGGGTCACGCCACGGCGGCCGTGCGAGGTCATCACGATCAGGTCGCTGTTGCGCTCGGCCGCCGTCTCGATGATGCCGTCGGCCGCGTAGCGGTCCAGCACGTGCACCGGGTTGGCCGTGATGCCCTGCTCGGCGGCCTTGGCCAGCGCCGGCTGCAGCACCTTCTGCGCGCCCTCCTCGCGGTCGGCCTTGTATTCCGGGCTGTTCATGTAGCCCACGCTCCAGCCCATGGCGTCATACATGCCCACGGCCCACGGCTCGGACACGGTCACGATATCGACCTCGGCATTGAGGTCCTTGGCCAGCTCCAGGCCCTTGGCCAGGCCCTTGTCGGCCAGCTCGGACCCGTCAGTGGCAATCAGGATGCGCTTGTACATGGTAGGGCTCCGTGGCGGTCTGCCAGATGGGAACAACACCATTGCACACCGGATGTGGAGGCGGCGCCTTGAGCAGGATCAATCCGGCGCCGTGCAGCGGCCCGTGCGCGCCACCCGCTTGCCCGCCCCCCTTCTGTAGAGCCGAGCCCATGCTCGGCTTCGGATGCATGAGCCAAGCATGACTCGGCTCCACATTTTCCGCCCTCAGGCGATCTGCACCACGCGTGCGTTCCGGCACAGGGGGTAGCTGCCCACGAATTCAGCGATCGCATCGCGCATCGCCTCGAACGATTGGCCGTACATGTACAGCGCGGTCTCGCTCGGGCCCTGCCACCAGCTGCAGATCTCGCCAAGGCCATCAATGCGCTCGGACAGCTGCTCGAACACGTGGTTGGAATCGCACTGTTCGTAGACCTCGTCCGGCAGGTTCAGGCCATCCAGGTAGATGCCCAGGCCCTCGGTCACGCCGAAGCTGCGATCGGCTTCACCCGCGCCCTGGATCTTCGAGCCCTTCGGCGCACCCAGCTGTTCCAGCAGATCGATCAGCTTCGGCACGCCATCGGCATCGACCAGCGCCACTTCGATATCGCCGTATTCGACCTCACCCAGGTCGGACATCGCCGTGCCGCCGCCGGTGATCTCGCCGACATTGGCCGCCTGCAGCAGCGCATCGAGTGGGTCCTCGAACAGTTCGTGGCGATGCTCGGGCTGCAGCCGGGCATTCAACGTCACGGTGACGTGCAGCGTAGGTTCGGTCATGGGAGCGTTCCTGAAAGAAGTGCCGCCTATTGTAGAGCCGAGCCCATGCTCGGCTGCTTTTCGCGCCAGAAGCAGCCGAGCATGGGCTCGGCTCTACAACAGCCCGTCAGCGCAGGAACGGGGTCACCTTGCGCTTGAGCAGCTCCGCCAGCACCGGGTCCATGTACTCGTAGTCATCCGGGATATCCAGGCAGATCACTCGCTTGCCGTTCAACCACGCCTTGTAGCGGCTGGACAGCCGGTTGCGGTGGGCGCGCTCCATCACGAACACCAGGTCGGCCCACTGCAGCAGCTCGGGGCTGAGCACTTCCTCGGCGTCGGCCAGCAACCCGGCTGAGGCGGTCTCGATGCCCGGCCAATCGGCGAAGACCTGCTCGGCGGTGGGGCTGCGCAGGCGGTTCTGGCTGCAGAGGAAGAGCACGTTGCGAGTCATGCCGGCAGCCTAATCGGGGGCGGATCCCTTTTCCAACGGAAAGTGATCCGACCCCTCGGCGGTGATCAGATCACCGTCAGGTTGGCATACGCCATCACCAGCCACTTGCTGCCGGCGTCGGCAAACTCGACCTGCACGCGGGCGTGCGCGCCGCTGCCTTCGTAGTCGGTCACCATGCCTTCGCCGAACTTGGGATGGATGACCAGCGCGCCGAGCTTGATCGGCGGTGCTTCGATCGAGGCATGGCCCATCACCCGGCTGGCGCCCATCGAGGCCGGCCGCGAGACCTGTACCTTGGGGCGCACTTCGTGCAGCAGCTCGCGCGGGATCTCGCGCAGGAAGCGCGACGGCAGGCTGTAGTTGTCCTGGCCGTGGATGCGGCGCGATTCGGCATAGCTCAGCACCAGCTTCTGGCGCGCGCGGGTGATACCGACGTAGGCCAGGCGGCGCTCTTCTTCCAATCGCCCGCTTTCCTCCAGCGAACGTGCGCTGGGGAACAGGCCTTCTTCCAGGCCGGCCAGGAACACCAGCGGGAATTCCAGGCCCTTGGCCGAGTGCAGGGTCATCAGCTGCACACCATCCTCGCCGGCCTGCGCCTGGCCTTCACCGGCCTCCAGCGCGGCATAGGCCAGGAACGCGACCAGCTCATCCATGTCCTCGCCCACTTCCTCGATGTCGTCGGCGCGGCGCACGAAGCGCGAGGCCACCGAGACCAGTTCGTCGAGGTTGTCGGTGCGCGATTCCGAATCCAGCGCGTTGCGGCTTTCCTTGCTCCAGTGCTCGCGCAGCTGCGAGCGGGCCAGCACGTGGTCCACGCGCTCGGCCAGGGTCATGTGCACGGTCTGCGCCTGCAGCTCGTTGACCAGCACCAGGAAGCCGGCCAGTGCATTGCGCGCGCGTGCGGCCAGCGCGCTGCCCTGGGTGACCAGCATGGTCGCTTCCCACAGCGAGATGCCCTGCGCGCGCGCCTCGCGGCGCACTTCGTCCAGCGTGCGGTCGCCGATGCCACGCGTCGGCGTGTTGACCGCGCGCTCGAAGGCGGCGTCATCGTTGCGGTTGGACAGCAGGCGCAGGTAGGCCAGCGCGTCCTTGATCTCGGCACGCTCGAAGAAGCGCATGCCGCCATACACGCGGTACGGCACCTGTTCGCTCAGCAGCGCTTCTTCCAGCGCGCGCGACTGCGCGTTGCTGCGATAGAGCACGGCCACTTCGGTGTAGCTGCCACCGTCGCGCACCCACTGGCGGGCGCGCTCGACGATGTAGCGCGCCTCGTCCATCTCGTTGTACGCGGCGTACAGGTCGATCGGCTCGCCGTCACCGCTGTCGGTCCACAGCTGCTTGCCGATGCGATCCGGGTTGTGCGCGATCACCGCATTGGCGGCGCCGAGGATGTTGGCGGTGGAGCGGTAGTTCTGCTCCAGGCGGATGGTCTGCGCACCCGGGAAGTCGCGCAGGAAGCCCTGCACGTTCTCGACCTTGGCACCGCGCCAGCCGTAGATGGCCTGGTCATCGTCGCCGACCACGAATACGTGGCCGGAATCGCCGGCCAGCACGCGTACGAAGGCGTACTGGATGGCATTGGTGTCCTGGAACTCGTCCACCAGGATCTCGCGGAAGCGGGCGCGGTAGTGCGACAGCAGCGCCGGGTTGTCGCGCAGCAGTTCGTGCGCGCGCAGCAGCAGCTCGGCGAAGTCGACCAGGCCGGCGCGGTCGCAGCGCGCCTGGTACTCGATGTAGGCCTGGCGCATGGTCTCCAGCCACGCGTCGTGCGGTTCGGGCTGGATGTGCTGCGGGCGGCGGCCCTCGTCCTTCTGCGCGTTGATCCACCACGCGATCTGCTTGGGCGGGTACTTGCCGTCGTCCAGCTCCAGCGCCTGCACCACGCGCTTGACCAGCCGCAGCTGGTCGTCCGAGTCCATCACCTGGAAGCCTTCTGGCAGCTTGGCGTCCTGCCAGTGCAGGCGCAGCAGGCGGTTGGCCAGGCCGTGGAAGGTACCGATCCACATGCCACGGCTGCCATGGGGCAGCTGGGCGTCGATGCGGTGGCGCATTTCGCCGGCCGCCTTGTTGGTGAAGGTCACCGCGAAAATGCCGTGGGTCGGCACGCCATCGACTTCATGCAGCCAGGCGATGCGGTGGGTGAGTACGCGGGTCTTGCCGGAACCGGCACCGGCCAGCACCAGGTGGTGGCCGGGGGGAGCGGAGACGGCTTCGCGCTGGGCCGGGTTCAGGCCATCAAGCAGGTGGGAGACATCCATGCCCCCATTTTACGGCATCGCCGTCGCGGCTCCTGCGACCACCTGGGTGGCCAGCGCCTGCGCCTGCTGACGCAGTTCAGGCACCGCCAGGCTTTCCCACAGGCTGCCGATGCGCAGGCTGCCGAGCACGCCCAGCCGTGCCTGCGGCTGGCCACTGGCGCTGCGCAGGCGGTCGCCCGGCACCGTGCTGTCCAGGCCCAGCCCATGCGGGCCGGGGCGAGCGAGGCCATCGGCCTGCAGCTGCTGCAGCAACGGATTGCGCAACGCACTGGCGCGGGTTTCCACGCCGGTGGCGTTGACCACACCGCCGATCGTCCAGTGCTGTTCATTGCCGTTGGCATCGCGACCCGACAGCCGCAGGGCATCGCCTTCGCGGCCGACGGATTGCAGGCGGGACCGGTGAATGCGCAGTTGGCCGCTTTCGATCAGCGCCTGCAGCTGTGCGTCGACCTCTTCGGCGATGCGGTGGCGATGCACGTCCCAGTAGCGCACCACATGGCGCAGGAAGCGACGCTGGTCGGCCGCGTCGAGGCTGCACCACAGCGCCTGCCCGTGCGGACGGATGCGGTCCATCACGCCCTGCCACGGCAGCCCGTCGGCCTGCGCCTGGCGCGCAAACCCACGCAACGCGCGCAGGCGCTGGCGCAGGTTCATCTGCAGCAGCGTGGCCGGGTCGAACGTGGGCAGGCCGCCATGCGCATGCGGCAGCGGCAACAGGCCATGGCGCGAGATCACGTGCAGCGGGCCGGTGTGGCCGGCGGCAACCAGCGCCAGCACGGTGTCGGCCATGCTCAGGCCGGAGCCGACGATGGCCACGGCCTGCTCACCGGCCAGGGTACGCACGCCGTCGTAGTCCCAGGCCTCGATCACATCATCGGCGGGCAGTGCCTCGGCACCGGCCACCGGCATCGGCCGCATGCTGTTGCCGGTGGCAAGCACCGCCTGCACGGCGTGCAGCGTCTGGGCATCGCCAAGTGTCAGCCGGTAGCCATGGTCATCCAGCTGCAGGCCCAGCACCGGCTGCGCGATCACCTGCAGCTGCGCCGGGCTGGCCGCAGCGGCCTCCTGCAGGCGCTGCTGCAGGTAGGCCGCAAAGTAGTGGCGGCATACGTAACGCTCGCCCAGCACCTCGCGCGCCTGGCCCGGGTAGGCGTTGGCGGCCATCAGGTAGTCGAGGAAATCGCCGGGCTGGTCGGCAAACGCACTCATCTTCGCCGCCGGCACGTTCAGCAGGTGCTCCGGCCACGGCGTGGCATAGGCGATGCCCTGGGCCAGCTGCGAAGCCGGTTCGAGAATGGCCAACGCCAGTGGCGCCTTGGCTTGGCGCAGCACCTGGATCGCCACCAGCACCCCGGCCGCACCACCACCGATGATTGCCAGGTCCAGTTCGCCATTACGCGGTGAATCAGTCATGCGCCGATTGTAGGCCATCGGCGATGACGGGCCGGGTTGCCGAAGCGGGCGATTGCCGCCATCTCACATCAACGCATCGGCCAGACGTGCGATGCCTTCTCGGCTGCGCCGCCACGTGGGGCGGCTGCGCCACTGCTGCAGGTCCAGCTGCCGCGACTCGCGCAGGTAGCCATCCTCGATCGCGCACAGCTGCTGCACCAGCGCGCGGTCGTAGCAGACCAGGCCGATTTCGGCATTCAGCGCGAATGAGCGGATGTCCATGTTGATCGAGCCGAGCACGGCGATGTCCTCGTCCACGCTCATGTGCTTGGCATGCAGGAACTGCGGCTCGTACAGCGCGATGCGCACGCCACAGCGCAGCAGCTCGTCGTAGTAGGCCTCCTGCGCCCACGACGTCAGCCGCTGGTTGTTGCTGGCCGAGAGGATCAGCTGCACCTGCACACCGGACAAGGCCGCAATGCGCAACGCACTGAGCGTGGCTTCGTCAGGCACGAAATACGGGGTGACCATCACCAGCCGTCGCCGCGCCAGGTGGATCAGCGCCGCCACCGCATCGCGTGCGTTGCTGTAGGGATAGGCCGGGCCGCTGGGCAGCAGCTGGGTGGCGATGTCGTCGCTGCACTCGGGCACATCGGCGATCACGTCCAGGCGCTGGCCGGTTTCCATGTACCAGTCGCTGGCGAAGACCGCTTCCAGGTGCGCCACGGCCGGGCCACGCACGCGCGCCACCAGCTCGCGGTTCGGGTGGCCGGGCACGAACTGCGGGCCGGCCAGGTTCTGCGAACCGACATAGGCCACTTCGTTGTCGATCACCGCGATCTTGCGATGGTTGCGCAGATCCATGCGCCCGCTGCGGCGCCAGCGCAGGCCACCGGGCAGCATCGCGCGTACCTCGATGTCGCGCGCCTGCAGGCGCTTGCGATAGGCACGCAGGCCGCGCTTGGCGCCCACCGCGTCGAGCAGCACGCGGCATTGCACGCCACGTGCAGCCGCACGCTGCAGGGCCTCGACGATCGCCTCGCCCACCGCGTCGTCGAACATCAGGTAGTACAGCAGGTGCACGCGGTCTTCGGCCTGGTCGATATCGGCGATCAGCGTGTGCAGCGATTCGTCGTAGTCGGTCAGCAGGTCGACGGCGTTGCCGTGCACGGGCATGAAGTCGCCCTGGCGCTGCACCAGCGGCACGATCTCGGCGCAGGCGGTGTCCGGCTGCGGTGTCCAGCGCAGGCGATGCTGCAGCGCCTGTTCCTCGCGGATGACCTGCGAGGCCTCGGCCTGGCGGCGGATGCGCTCGCGCGACAGCCACGGGTGGCCGAACAGCAGGTACAGCGGCAGGCCCAGCAGCGGCACGAAGCCGACCAGCAGCAGCCAGCTGCGCGCCGCCCCCGGCGTGGTGCGGGTGGGAATCCAGCACAGCGCGACCAGCCGGATCAGCCAGTCGATCAGCAGCAGGTAGGAACCCAGCAACCACTCGAACAGCATCGTGTCGCCCGTCGGGAGGTGATGGGCCATTCTGCCCAGCAGGATTTGCAGAGTCGAGCCATGCTCGACTGCCTTTCGGCCCGACAGCGGAGCAGCCGAGCGTGGGCTCGGCTCTACAGGATGGATCAATGCCGCACCGGCACCTCGCACAGCTGCCGCACCGATTCGGCATGACGGCGGCCGTTGAGCGCCATGCAGGCAATGGCCGAACGTTCGGCACCCACATCTGGATGCCAGGCATGAAAAAACCCGCCACAAGGGCGGGTTTCTTCGCGGGGACCAGCAATCCGTGCGGATTACTTGATCTTGCCTTCCTTGTACAGGACGTGCTTGCGCACGACCGGATCGTACTTCAGGAATTCCATCTTCCCCGGGGTGTTCTTCTTGTTCTTGTCCGTGGTGTAGAAGTGGCCGGTACCGGCCGAGGAAATCATACGGACCTTATCGCGCTTGCCTGCCATGATGCTTTACTCCTCAGACCTTTTCGCCGCGCGCACGCAGCTCAGCCAGAACGGAATCGATGCCGTTCTTGTCGATGGTGCGCAGTGCATGCGCGGAAACACGAAGCTTGACCCAGCGGTTCTCGCTGGCCACCCAGAAACGGCGCTCGTGCAGATTCGGCAGGAAACGACGACGGGTCTTGTTGTTGGCGTGCGAGACGTTGTTACCCGTCTGCACTCGCTTGCCGGAAACCTGGCATACGCGGGACATTGCGCACCTCGATAGTAGTAGTTGTCAGCCCGTAGCCCGGGAGACGGCGGCCTCGATGGTTGCCCACCACACGTCAAGAGAATCAAAGGGTTACGCTGGCGTTGGGCGGCCGGGGACGTGCTCCCGGGGGCGCCGCCCGGTAGAAAACCGGACACAGCGAGCCGCGCATTATGCACGGGTTCAAGCACTTGCGCAAGTTACCCACAGGCGGGGGCTGAATGCGGCGATCGCCCCCTGTAGAGCCGAGCCCACGCTCGGCTGCTGCGTCCCGGAACGCCTGAGCCGAGCGTGGGCTCGGCTCTACAACAATGACCGGGCCGGCTCAACGCAGGTGCGGAATCACCTGGGCGAGAAGATGGGCATCCTTCAACGCGCCGTGCAGGCCGCGCTGGCTGGGAATGCGCAGGCGCTGCAGCACATCATCCAGCTTGTTGCCCTGGCCGGGCCAGCGCCCGCGCGCCAGCTTCAGGCTGCAGGTGATGCGGCAATGCTGGGCCAGCGTGCCAGGAATACCGGACAGACGCAGCTCGTTGTCCAGGAAGCCCACATCGAAGGTGGCGTTGTGCGCGACCATCTCGCTGCCGCGCAGGAAGTCGAGCAGTTCAGCAGCCTTGCTGGAGAACAATGGCTTGCCCACCAGCATCGCATCGCTGATGCCGTGCACGCGCTGTGCGCCCCAGTCCACCTTGCGCTGCGGCTGCAGGTAGGTGTGGAACTGGCGGCCGGTGAGCTGACCATCGATCAGTTCGACGGCACCGATTTCGATCACCCGGTGTCCCAGGCGGTGGGAGATGCCGGTGGTTTCGGTATCCAGTGCGACGATGCGATTCATGCGTGGCGATGTTTCCTGTTGCGTGCCGCGATGATTTTCGCATGCTTGCAGCAGGAAGCTCCCTCTGTAGAGCCGAGCCCGCGCTCGGCTCACGCGCGAAGCGCGGGCCTTGAGCGCTGGTGACAGAAGCAGCCGAGCGTGGGCTCGGCTCTACAGATGCGCGCGCGCGATCACCCCAGCGCTTCCACCACCCAATCGATGAACACCCGCAGCCGCTGGCTCATGTGCCGGTTCGGCGGGAACATCACATGCATCGGCATCGGCGGCAGCTGCCAGTCCGGCAACACCGGCAACAGCTCGCCGCGCGCCACGTGCGGCTCGGCCATGTAGCTGGGCAGCGCCACCACGCCCAACCCCGCCAGCGCTGCGGCCAGATAGGCATTGCCGTCGTCAAAACCGACCGTGTAGCAGCCCTGCACCTCGATGCGCTCATCGCCGCGCTGTGCAACGAACACGCGTGCGCGGCCACTACGCGGGCTGAGGAAGCCGACCATGTGGTGATCGGGCCCTTCCAGCGCGCGCGGATCGGTCGGCAGGCCGAAACGCTGCACATAGCCGGGGCTGGCGTGGAAGCCGATCGGCAGCGCCGCCAGCGGCCGCGCCACCAGTGCCGGGTCGGCCGGGGTGCCGCCGCGGATCACGCAGTCGACGTTGTCGGCGATGACGTCGACCTCGCGGTCACTGACGCCGATATCCAGCTGGATCTCCGGGTAGCGCGCCTGAAACTCCGGCAGCGCCGGTACCAGCCGCAGCCGCGCGTAAGGCCCCGGCACATCCACCCGCAGGCGGCCGCGCGGTTGGCTGGCTGCGTCACCCAGCCCGCCCTCCACCTCTTCCAGCTCGGCCAGCAGGCGGGCGATGCGCGGGTAGTAGGCCGCGCCGTCGGCGGTGACGCTGACCCGGCGCGTGGTGCGGTTGAGCAGGCGCAGCCGCAGGTGTGCCTCCAGCTGCTGCACCAGCTGGGTGGCCGTGGTGCGGCTGATCTGCAGGGTCTGCGCCGCACGGGTGAAGCTGCCAGTCTCCACCACCCGGGCAAACGCCCGCATCGCCTCGAAACGGTCCATGGCTGGCCGTGATTGTTTGGAATTGGCAATCAATCTAGGTCGATCATCGCGGTTTATCCAGACACCGCTGGCGGGGAGGATGGCGTCCTCTCCCACGGGATCTTCCCCATGTCACAGCGTGATGTCGTTTTCCCCGCCGGCCGCCAAGCGCTGTACGAGCGCAACCGCTACTCACCGGCGATCCGATCCAACGGTTTCCTGTTCGTCTCCGGCCAGGTCGGCAGCCGTGAGGACGGCTCGCCCGAGCCGGACTTCGAAATGCAGGTGCGCCGCGCCTTCGAGAATCTCAATGCGGTGTTGGCTGCCGCAGGCTGCACGTTCGATGACGTGATCGACGTGACCGTGTTCCTGGTCGATCCGGAGAAGAACTTCGAGAAGGCCTGGGCGATCGTGCCCGAGTATTGGGGCCAGGCGCCGCACCCGACCCTGACCGGTATCGGCGTGACCTGGCTGTACGGGTTCCAGTTCGAGATCAAGGTGATCGCGAAGCTGCCGTGACCTTCGTTGTAGAGCCGAGCCCATGCTCGGCTGATCGTGCGACAGCAGCCGAGCATGGGCTCGGCTCTACAGAAGCGCAGCCCGGTGGGCCGAAAGGCGTGCCCGGTCCACCTGAACGGGAGATTCCGACGAATTCCCGAAGCGGCCATTGATATTGTATCCGGCGAAAACCGCTTGCTAGCCTCCCGTCCATGCGCCGGATCTCCCGCCACCTTCGCTCGTACCTGCTGATGCTGCTGATGGCGGCATTCGTGGTCGTGCCGGTGGCCGACGTGCTGGCCTGCGCGGTCGAACCGCACGACACCACTGCGGTGCACGTGGAAAGCAACACCAACGATGCCGAGGGTGACAGTGACAGCAAGCACGCCGGTGCCTGCAGCCACAACCACTGCCACCACTCCAACCTGAGCCTTCCGGCCAGCACCCTCGCCGCCTTCGGTGCGCCACTGCCGGCGCGCTGGATGAATGCCGGCGACGCGGCGACCTATGCGGTCGCCCAGGATGAATTGACGCGTCCCCCCCGGGCGTGAGTTGAGCGCGTCCCGCGATTGCGGGCTCCCGTTTCACTCACAACCGGAATCCCCCTATGTCGATCCTGACACCTCGGTCGCTGCGTGCGGCCGGGCGGGTCGTCGCCGTGTTGCTGGGCCTGGCCCCAGCGGCAGCGGTGATGGCGCAAGCCGCCCCTTCCTATGACACCCTGCTTGAACGCCTGGACCAGCTGCCCGGCACCCGCGTCGGTGCGGCGCTGGCCGAGGCCGCCGATGCGCGCGCCGACCAAGCCCGTGCGTTGCCCAACCCTTCACTCTCCTACTCCGCCGAGAACGCCTGGGGTACCGGCTCCTATGGCGGCATGGGCAAGGCCGACAGCGTGCTTACCCTGTCCCAGCCATTGGAGGTCTGGGGCCAGCGCGGCGCGCGCGTCCGTGCGGCCCGCGCCGAGGCACAGGCGGCCAACCTGCGTGGCACGCAAAGCCGCAGCGATGTGGCCAGCCAGCTGGCGGTGGTCTACGCACAGGCGGAAAGTGCACTGCGCCGCTACACCCTGGCCGAAGAGGCACTGAGCCTCACCCGCGATGACGCCAACGCCGTCAACGCGATGGTCAAGCAGGGCCGCGAACCGCAACTGCGCGCGGTGCAGGCGCAGAGCGAAGTGGCCAACGCCAACGCCGCGCTGGATGAAGCGCAGGCCTTCCGCGATGCCGCGCTGGCCCGCCTGGCCGGCACCGCGCTGCTGGATGCGCCGGTGCAGTCGATCGACAACAGCCTGCTCGACCGCGCACCGCCGCTGCCGCGCGGTGCCACCGATACCGCACTGGCAGTGCGCATTGCCGAAGCCGAAGCCGATGCGGCGAGCAAGCTGGTCGACGTGGAGCGCAAGCGCGCCCTGCCCGACCTCAGCGTCACCGCCGCACAGACCCGCTTCCGCGAAGGCGGCGAGCGTGCCTACAACCTCGGCGTCAGCATCAGCATCCCGCTGTTCGACCGCAACCGCGGTGGCATCCGCGCCGCCAATGCCGACCAGCGCGCGGCCGAGGCGCGCCTGGACCAGCAGCGCCGCGACAGCGAGGCGGCACGCCTCTCGGCCGTGGCCGGTTTGAAGGCCGCCGGCAGCCGAACCCGCGCCGCCGATGAAAGCGTGGTCGCCGCCGAAGAGGCGTATCGCCTGGCCCGCATCGGCTTCGACGCCGGACGCATCTCGCAGCTGGAACTGCGCAGCACGCGCAGCGCTCTTATCGCCGCCCGCGCCGCCGCCGTGGATGCGCGCCTGTCGCGCGTCGGCGCGGAAATCGATCTTGCCCGCCTTGAAGGGCGCGCACCCTTTGTGGAGGCCCCATGACTCTCTCCCGTACTTTTCCGCTGATCGGCGGCATGCTGCTGACTGTGCTGCTGGCCGGCTGCGCCGGCAACGCGCAGACGCCTGCCAATGAAGACCCCGCTGCGGCCAAGGCCGGCACCGACGATGGCCATGGCCACGCCGCCAGCAGCAAGGAAGCCAAGGCAGAAATCGCGAAGGCGCCTGCTGACGCCGACGAAGGCGTGGTGCAGCTGACGCCCGAGCAGATCAAGGCGTCCGGTATCGAAGTGGTTGCCGTCGGTCGCGGCGGTGGCGGTTCCACCCGTCTCGCCGGTCGGGTGGAACCCTCGGTCGGTGCCCGTGCCTCGGTGGCCTCGACCGTGACCGGCCGCGTCGAACGCGTGCTGGTCGCACCGGGCACCGCAGTGAAGCAGAACCAGGCCCTGGCCATCGTGGTCAGTGGCGAAGCGGCGGTGTTCCGCGCCAATGCGCTGGCCGCATCCGCCGAAGCCGAGGCCGCACGCCTGGCCTATGGCCGCGACAAGGCCCTGGTCGAGCAGGGCGTGGTCGCCCGCCAGGAGCTGGAAGCCTCGCGTGCGCGTTCGCTGGCGGCACAGGCCCAGGCCGCTGCCGCACAGGCCCAGGCCGCCGCCAACGGCGCGCCCGACGCCAGTGGACGCGTGCGCATCACCAGCCCGGTGGCCGGCATCGTCGGCAACGTGCAGGTCACTCCGGGCGGTGTGGTCGCCGCCGGCAGCGCGGTGGCCGACGTCGCCGACCCGTCGATGAACGAGCTGGTGTTCACCGCACCGCCAGCGCTGGCTGCGCAGGTCATGCCCGGCATGACGCTGGAAGTGAGCGTGCCGGGTGGCAGCTTCACCGCTACCGTCACCGGTTCGGCCGCCGATGTACGGCAGCAGGGCGGCGTCGCAGTGATCCGCGCCGCGCCGCTGGATGCGTCGCTGCCGCCAGCCGGTTCGCCGGTATCGGCCGTGGTGGTCACCGAAGGCCAGGACGGCTCGCTCAGCGTGCCCGCCGATGCGGTGCAGAACGTCGATGGCAGCAGCGCGGTGTTCGTCGCCGTCGAAGGCGGCTTCAAGGCGCAGCCGGTACTGGCCGGGCGTCGCGCCGGCGACCGTATCGAGATCCTCGGTGGGCTGACCGGCAACGAGCGCATCGTCGGTGCCAACGCCTTCCTGCTCAAGGCCGAACTGGCCAAGGGCGAAGCCGAGCACGGCCACTGAGGAGGCGACCATGTTCAAGCTGATCATTGAAACAGCGGTGCGCCACCGCTGGCTGGTGGTGTTCATGGCCGCGCTGATCGCCGCCGTGGGCCTGTTCCAGCTCGGCAAGCTGCCGATCGACGCGGTGCCGGACATCACCAATCGCCAGGTACAGATCAACACGGTGGCGCCAGCACTGACCCCGGAGCAGATCGAGCGGCAGGTGACCTATCCGCTGGAAACCGCGCTGGCCGGCATTCCCGGCCTGACCACCACGCGTTCGCTGTCGCGCAATGGCTTCTCGCAGGTCACTGCGATCTTCACCGATGCCACCGACATCTACTTCGCCCGCCAGCAGGTGGCCGAACGCATGCGCGAGGCATCGGAAGACCTGCCCGATGGCGCGTCGCCGATGCTGTCGCCGGTCACCACCGGCCTCGGCGAGGTGCTGATGTGGACGGTGGACTTCACCGCGTTCAATCCGGCCAGGCTGGCCAAGCCCGGTGAAGCCGGCTGGCAGGCCGGCGAGGTCTACCGCACGCCGGAAGGCAACCTGCTGCGCACGCCGGAAGAGCGCGCGACCTACCTGCGCACCGTGCAGGACTGGATCATCGCGCCGCAGATGCGCTCCAGCCCGGGGCTGGCCGGGGTCGATACGGTCGGCGGCTACGTCAAGGAATACGGCGTGCATCCGGACAGCGCCAAACTGGCCGCGCATGGCCTCGGCCTGGCCGACCTGGTCACTGCCCTGCAGCGTTCCAACGTGCAGGCCGGCGCCGGCTTCGTGCAGCGTGCCGGCGAAGGCCTCGTGGTGCGTGCCGATGGCCTGGCGCTGACCACCGAGGATCTTGCACAGGCGCCGGTGGCCACCCGCAATGGCGTGGTGGTACGCGTGGCCGATGTGGCCACCGTGGAACTGAGCCGCGCGCCGCGCCTGGGTGCAGCCAGCCGCAACGGCCACGAGGCTGTGCTGGGCACCGCGCTGATGATTGCCGGTGGCAACAGCCGCACCGTGGCGCAGGCCGCGGCCGCGCGTCTGGAACAGGTGAACACGTCGCTGCCGGCCGACATCGTGGCGGCACCGGTGCTGGACCGCAGTGTGCTGGTCAATTCCACCATCAAGACCGTGGCCAGGAACCTCACCGAGGGCGCGCTGCTGGTGGTGGTGGTGCTGTTCCTGCTGCTGGGCAACCTGCGCGCGGCCACCATCACCGCGCTGGTGATTCCGCTGTCGTTCCTGTTCGCGGTGATCGGCATGAACCGCTTCGGCATCAGCGGCAACCTGATGAGCCTGGGTGCACTGGACTTCGGCATCCTGGTGGACGGTGCGGTGATCGTGGTCGAGTCGACGCTGCTGATGCTGGGCCAGCGCCGCGCCGAACTGGGCCGTGCGCTGACCGCGATGGAACGGCTGCGCGTGGCCGCCGATTCTGCGCTGAAGATGGCGCGCCCGGCGGCGTTCGGCCAGCTGATCATCCTGCTGGTGTTCGCGCCGATCCTCACCCTGGAAGGTGTGGAGGGCAAGACGTTCCACCCGATGGCGGCGACCTTCATGCTGGCTCTGGTCGGTGCCTTCCTGTTCTCCTTCACTTTCGTGCCGGCGATGACGGCGCTGCTTGTGCGCGAGCCGAAGCTGAAGGACGGCGATGCACATGCGGACGACGGCGAGCACGAGACCAGGCTGATACGCGTGCTGCGTGCGCGCATCGAGCCGGTGATCCGCAAGGCCGTGGCGCATCCGCGCACGGTAGTGGCCAGTGCGGTGATGATGATGGTGGTGGGCATCGGCTCGTTCTCGCTGCTGGGCCGCGAGTTCATGCCGACGCTGGACGAAGGCAACGTGGCGATGCAGGCGTTGCGCGTGCCGTCGACGTCGCTGGAGCAGTCACTGGCCATGCAACTGGCGTTGGAAAAGGTGATTGCCACGCAGCCGGAAGTGGAGACCGTGTTCTCGCGTACCGGTACCGCCGAGGCGGCGATCGATCCGATGCCGACCAACATCTCCGACAGCGTGATCGTGCTGAAGCCGCGCAAGGACTGGCCCGATCCGAAGTTGGCCAAGGACGCGCTGGTGGCCCGTTTCGAAAAGCTGGCCGGGCAGCAGCTGGGCAACAGCTTCGAGTTCAGCCAGCCGATCGAACTGCGCTTCAACGAGCTGATTTCCGGCGTGCGTACCGACCTGGCCGTAATGATCTTTGGCGATGACTTCGGCCAGCTGCAGAAGGTGGCCGACCAGGTGGCGTTGAAGCTGCGTGCGGTGAACGGCGCCGCCGACGTGCGGGTGGAGCAGATCTCCGGCCTGCCCACGCTGAACGTGGCGATCGATCATGTGGCGGCGGCGCAGTACGGGCTGACTGCGGCGGATGTGAGTGATGCGCTTTCCACCGGCATCGGCGGTACCGCCGCCGGCAAGATCTTCGAAGGCGACCGCCGCTTCAACGTGGTGGTGCGCCTGGACGATGCCGCGCGCAACGATCCGGACCAGCTGGCCTCGCTGCCGATCGCCACGCCGTCGGGGTTGGTGATTCCGCTGTCGTCGGTTGCGCGCATCACGGTCAGCGAAGGGCCGAACCAGATCAGCCGCAACAACGGCAGCCGCCGCGTGGTGGTGCAGGCCAACGTGCGTGGCCGCGACCTGGGCGGCTTCGTCGGCGAAGCGCAGGCCGCGGTAGCCGACGTGGCACTGCCGCCGGGTGCCTACCTGACCTGGGGTGGCCAGTTCGAGAACCTGCAGCGCGCGGAAAAGCGGCTGGCGACGGTGGTACCGGTAGTGTTCCTGCTGATCGGCAGCCTGCTGTTCATGGCCCTTCGCAGCGGCAAGGAAGCCATTCTGGTGTTCAGCTGCGTGCCGTTGGCGCTGGTCGGCGGCATCCTCGCACTGCTGCTGCGGGGCATGCCGTTCTCGGTGTCGGCGGCGGTCGGCTTCATCGCCGTCTCCGGCGTGGCCACGTTGAACGGCCTGGTGCTGATGCAGGCGATCCGCGAGCGCCTGGATGCCGGTGACCTGCCGCTGCAGGCAGCGATCAACGGTGCGTCCAGCCGCATCCGCGCGGTGCTGACCACGGCACTGGTGGCCATCGTCGGCTTCATCCCGATGGCGATCGCCAGCGGCTCCGGTGCGGAAGTGCAGAAGCCGCTGGCGACGGTCGTGATCGGTGGTCTGATCACCGCCACTGTGCTGACCCTGCTGGTGCTGCCGACGTTTGCGGCACGCGTGGCCAAGCCGCGGGCGGTGGGGTGAGGTTGGGGGTCGGAGCCCTTTCCACAGGAAAGGGATCCGACCCCGTGACAGGGTCGGATCCCCGCCCTTCGGGCGGGGCTCTGACCCGATCACACGACGGTCAGGCCTTCTTGCGTTCGGCGATGTAGGCCTGGATCTGCTGTTCCAGCACCGGCAGCGGCACCGAGCCCTGCTTGAGCAGGGTGTCATGGAAGCCCTTGATGTCGAACTTGTCGCCCAGCTCCTTCTCGGCCTGCGCACGCAGGCGCACGATGGCGATCTCGCCCAGCTTGTAGCTCAGCGCCTGGCCCGGCCAGGAAATGTAGCGGTCCACTTCG
>NZ_LEKR01000054.1:0-29764 GCF_001580555.1 Stenotrophomonas sp. DDT-1 | reverse complement strand
CAAGAATGGTGCCACCACGCTGACGCTGTCCGGTGCCAACACTTACAGCGGCGGTACCACCATCAATGCCGGCACGCTGGCGCTGGGCACGGGCGGCAGCCTTGCTGCAGCAGGTGATGTCACGTTGGGTGCAGGCGCTGGCTTTGATATTTCCGGTGCCGGCAGCAGCCAGGCCATCGGCGCGCTCAACGGTGCGGGTGGCAGCACCCTGGCGCTGGGCGGCACTTCGCTCACCTTCGGTACGGCCGGCAACGCCGCGTTCGATGGCGTGATCAGTGGCGGCGGCAGTCTGATCAAAGCAGGCGCGGGCGTACAGACGCTGTCCGGTGCCAACACGTTTGGCGGCGGCGTAACGCTCAACGCGGGCGGACTGGTGCTTGGCAATGATGCAGCGTTGGGCACCGGCGCATTGACTGTTGGTGGTGCCGCCACGCTGGATACCACCGGCTTGGCAACGCTGGCCAACAACATCGCGCTCAACGCCGGGCTGACCGTGCTCGGGACCAATGCACTGACGCTCAACGGCGTCCTGTCCGGGGCCGGCAGCCTCACCAAGAATGGCAGCGCGACGCTGACTTTGAACGGCGCCAACACCTATACCGGTGGCACCAACATCAACGCCGGCACGCTGGCGCTGGGGGCCGGTGCCAGCCTGGCGGCGAGCGGTACCGTGAACCTCGCCACGGGTGCCACGCTGGATCTGTCTGCCGGCAGCGGCACGCAGCAGTTCGGCACCCTGGTCGGCAATGGTACGGTGAACCTCGGTGCCAACTCGATCGAGGTCGGCGGCGCCACCAATGGCACCTTCAGTGGCTCGATCGCAGGCACCGGTGGCCTGACCAAGGTGGGCGCGGGCATCGAAACGCTGACCGGTGCCAACACCTACACCGGCGGCACCTTCATCAATGCTGGCACGCTGGCGATTGGTCCGGGCGGCAGCCTGGCCGCGACCGGCGCGGTGACGCTGAGCGCTGCGGGCACCGGCTTCGACATCTCCACCGCAGGGGCCAACCAGACCATCGGATCGTTGAACGGCGTGGCCGGCTCGACGGTGAGCCTGGGGGCACAGACGCTGACACTTGGTGGTGTGGGCAACAGCCTCTTCGATGGCACGATTTCCGGCACCGGTGGCCTGGTCAAGAATGGCACCGGCATCCTCACGCTGGGTGACGCCAATCTGTTCAGTGGTGGCGTTGCACTGAACGGCGGTGGCCTGGTGGTCGGCAACAACGCTGCGCTCGGCAGCGGTGCGTTGACGGTCGGAAGCAACGCAACGCTGGATGCAACGACCGGTGCCAGCCTGTCCAACAACATCAGCCTGGCAGCGGGTGCCAGCCTCGATCTGCTCGGCAGTCAGGCGCTGACACTGGGGGGCGTAATTTCCGGCACGGGCGGGCTGATCAAGGACGGTGCGGCCACCGTAACCCTGAGCGGTGCCAACACCTACACCGGGGGGACCACCATCAACAGCGGCACACTGGCGATCGGTGCCGGTGGCAGCCTCGCCGCAACCGGCGCGGTGAACCTGGCCGGTGCGGGCACGCTCGACATCTCCGCGGGTAACCAGGCCATCGGTTCGCTGGCCGGCGTTGCAGGCAGCACGGTGGCGCTGGGCGGCAGCACACTGACCCTGGGCGGCACCGTGGACAGCACCTTCAGCGGTGTGATCGGCGGCAGTGGCGGCCTGATCAAGAACGGTGCGGGCGTGCAGACGCTCAATGGCGCCAACACTTTCAGCGGTGGCGTGGCGCTCAACGCCGGTGGCCTGGTGGTCGGCAACAATGCTGCGCTGGGCACCGGTACGGTGACGGTCGGAGGCGCTGCGACGCTCGATTCGAACACTGCGGTCATCCTCGGCAACAACTTCATCCTCAGCAACGCGTTGACCGTCCTGGGCAGCAACAACCTCACCCTCAACGGCAACCTGAGTGGTACCGGCAGCCTGACCAAGGAGGGTGCCGCGACGCTGACCTTGAACGGCACCAACACCTATACCGGCGGCACCAACATCAACGCTGGTACGCTGGCACTGGGTGCGGGCGCGAGCCTGTACGCCAGTGGCATCGTCAACCTGGCCTCGGGGGCGACCTTCGATCTGTCGGCAGGCAGCGGCACGCAGCAGTTCGGTACCCTGATCGGCAACGGCACGGTGAATCTGGGCGCCAACACGCTGACGATCGGAGACGCCACCAATGGCACGTTCAGTGGTTCGGTGGCCGGCTCCGGTGGGCTGATCAAGGAAGGCTCCGGTACCCAGACGTTGACCGGCACCAACACCTTCACCGGTGGCACCACCATCAACGCCGGCACGCTGGCGATCGGCGCCGGTGGCAGCCTCGCTGCGACCGGTGCGGTGAACCTGGCCAACGCCGGTACCACCTTCGACATCAGTGCGGGGGGCGCGCAGGCGATCGGTTCGCTGGCAGGCGTGGCAGGCTCTTCATTGGCGTTGGGTGGCAGCACGCTGACCCTCAATGGCGTGGGCAATACCACGTTCGCCGGCACCATCGGAGGTGCAGGGGGGCTGGTAAAGAACGGCGCAGGCATCCAGGGCTTGACTGGCGTCAACGTCTTCACGGGCGGCGTGACCCTCAATGCCGGTGGCCTGCTACTGGGCAACGACGGTTCGCTGGGAACCGGTGCGCTGACCGTAGGCGGCAACGCCAGCCTGGATGGCACCAGCGCGCTGACGCTGGCCAACACCGTGCAGCTGGCCAGCGGCACGCTGACTCTGGGCGGCAGCAACGCACTGACCTTGAACGGCCCGATCAGCGGCGCTGGCGGCCTGCTGAAGGATGGCGCAGCGACGGTCACCCTCGGCGGTGCGAGTACCTATACCGGCGCCACCACCATCAACAGTGGCACGCTGGCGGTGGCGGCCGGTGGCAGCCTGTCCGGTGCCAGCACGGTCAACCTGGCCGGTGCCGGTACGCTGGATATCAGCGCCGGTGGCAGCCAGAGCATCGGAGGCCTCGCTGGCGTGACCGGTTCCAGCGTGGTGCTGGGCGGTGCAACGCTGACCACCGGCGGCAACAACGCCAGCACCACGTTCGCCGGCGTCCTCAGTGGCACCGGCGGCCTGGTGCAGAGCGGTACCGGCACGCTGACCCTCAGTGGCGACAACACCTATACCGGAGGCACCACCATCAACGGTGGCAGTACGCTGCAGATCGGCAACGGCGGCAGCACCGGTTCGGTGCTGGGCGACATCACCAACAACGGCAGCCTGGTCTACAACCTCGGCACCACGGCAACCGTGGGCGGTGTAGTCGGCGGCAGTGGCAGCCTGACCCAGGCCGGCAGCGGCACGCTGGTGCTGACGGGCAACAACACCTACACCGGCGGTACCACCATCAATGCCGGTGGCACATTGCAGATCGGCAACGGCGGTGCGACCGGCGCGATCGTCGGCGACATCACCAACAACGGTGCGCTGGTATCCAACGTGGCCGGCAACACCACGCTCGGTGGCACCATCAGCGGCAGTGGCGGCCTGACCCAGGCCGGCAGCGGCACGCTGACCCTGACCGGCAACAACACCTATACCGGCGGCACCACCATCAATGCCGGTGGCACGTTGCAGGTGGGCAATGGCGGTGCGACCGGCGCGATCACCGGCAACGTTGCCAACAACGGCAGCCTGGTGTTCGACGTTGCGGGCAACACCACGGTCGGCGGTGCGATCAGCGGCAGTGGTGGCCTGACCCAGGCCGGTAGCGGTGTGCTGACCCTGGTGGGCAACAATACCTACACCGGCGGGACCACCATCAATACCGGCGGCACGCTGCAGGTGGGCAACGGCGGCGCGACCGGCGCCATCGCTGGCGACATCACCAACAATGGCGCGTTGATTTCCAACGTGGCCGGCAACACCGCGCTGGGCGGCACCATCAGTGGCGGCGGCGGCCTGACCCAGGCGGGCAGCGGTACGCTGCTGCTGACCGGGACCAACACCTATACCGGCGGCACGACCATCAACGCCGGCAGTACGCTGCAGCTGGGCAATGGCGGGGCAACGGGCTCGATCGTCGGTGATGTCACCAACAACGGCACGCTGGTGTCCAACCTGGCGGGCGATACCACGCTGGGCGGCACCATCAGCGGCAGTGGCGGCCTCACCCAGGCCGGCAGCGGTACGCTGACCCTGACCGGCAACAACACCTATACCGGCCCGACCACCATCAACACGGGTGGCACGCTGCAGGTGGGTAATGGCGGCGCCACCGGTGCGATCGGCGGCAGCGTCACCAACAACGGCAGCCTGGTGTTCAACGTGGGCGGCAACACCACCGTCGGCGGTACCATCAGCGGCAGCGGTGGCCTGACCCAGGCGGGCACCGGCACCGTGATCCTGACCGGCAACAACACCTATACCGGCGGCACCACCATCAACACCGGCGGCACGCTGCAGGTCGGCAATGGGGGCGCCAGCGGTGCAATCACCGGTAATGTCAGCAACAACGGCAGCCTCGTGTTCAACGTCGGCGGCAACAGCACGGTGGGCGGCACCATCAGCGGCAGTGGCGGCCTGACCCAGGCCGGCACCGGCACCCTCACGCTGACTGGCAACAACATCTACACCGGGGGTACCACCATCAATGCCGGCGGCACCGTGCAGGTCGGCAACGGTGGGGCCAGCGGCTCAATCATCGGCAACATCACCAACAACGGTGGCCTGGTCATCAACACCGGTGGCACCACCACGCTTGGCGGCAGCATCACCGGCGGTGGCAGCATCGTGCAGGCCGGCCCGGGCACGCTGAATCTGGGCGGCAACAGTGGTGGCTTCAGCGGCACCGGCCAGGTCACCGGCGGCGGCCTGAATGTCACCGGCAACATCGGCGGACAGTGGACCATCGGCAGCGGCACCACGCTGTCCGGAACCGGCACCATCGGGGGTACCGGCGGTGGCGTGACGGTATCCAGCGGCGGCGTGCTCTCGCCGGGCAATGGCCCGGGCAACGGCAGTGGTGCAGGCAACGGCACCGGAACGATCACGGTGGGCGGCAATCTGAACCTGTCACCGGGCAGCACGCTGGGCATCGACCTGGGCGCCACCGGCAGCGACACGGTGCAGGTCGGCGGCAGCGCGAATGTGGGCGGGAGCACCGTGCGGGTGAATACCATTTCGCCGAGCACAAGCTACCAGCAGGGCCAGCAGTACACGGTGGTCAATGCGGGCGGTGGCGTGAGTGGGCAGTTCGCCTCGGCAACCTCGCCGTCGGCCTTCCTGACCATCACTCCGGTGTATACCGCGAACACGGCGAACCTGCAGATCGACGTGGCGCAGACCGCAGCGTTCACCACCGTGGCCAACACGCGCAACCAGTACAACACCGCCGCGGCGCTGGACAGCCTGCCGCAGGGTGGCGCGGCCTTGGGCCTGTACAACACGGTACTGATGTATGACGCCGGCACTGCGCGCAGCGCGTTCGACCAGCTCTCCGGTGAAGTACACGCGGCCGGCCGCGCGGTGCTGCTGTACGACAACTACCTGGAAGAAGGCATCCGCCAGCGACTCGGCAGCGAGTTGCCGACCGTGCGTGGCGAGCACGCGTCGGCCTGGTTGGCCGGCAGCGGCAAGGTGTTCAGGCAGGATGGCGACGGTAATGGCGATGAGATCCGCGCCAATCGCAATGCGCTGATGGCCGGTGTCGACTGGCAGCTGGGCTAGCACGTGGTGCTGGGTGCAGCGGCCGGCAACGAGCGGCTGGATACGCGGTTGTATGATCGCAGCTCGCGGGCCCGCCTGCGTGGCCACACGTTCGGCCTGTATGCACAGGGACAGTGGAACAACGGCTTCGCGGTGGGCGGCAGCGTGTCGCGCGGTGACTACCGGACGCGCACCACGCGTGAAGTGCCGTTGTTGGGCCAGACCCTGTACAGCCGCCAGGATGCCGATGTGACCATCGCCCAGGTGGAAGGCAGCTGGACATGGACCCACGGCAGGACCCAGCTGCAGCCCTATGTGCAGTTCACCAAGCACTGGGTCGACAGCGATCGTGCGGTGGAGCAGGGTGGCAGCGCGGCACTGGTGCTGGAAGGCGGCAAGGACACGCTCAATGTCAGCACCGTGGGCGTGCGTGGGCGCTGGGACGTGGGCAGCGGCGAGCGCTTCCCGGCGCAGCTGACGGTCGGCCTGGGTTGGCAGCATGCGTCGGGGGATACCGATGTAGCCAGCCGCAACCGCTTTGCGGTGGGCGGCGACGCCTTCGATGTCTACAGCGCGGTGATGGCACGCAATGCCCTGGTCAGCCAGGTGGGTGTGGCGGTCGGCCTCGGTCGCAACAGCCAGCTGTCGATGTTCGTGCAGGGCCAGCATGGCGATGGCCGCCGCGATGTGGGTGGGCAGATCAACCTGCGCGTCGGGTTCTGAGCAGGGGATGCCTGCGGTAGATCAACGCCCTTCGTGGATGGCACCGGGGCGGGAGCGCTACAGCTCCCGCTCCATTTCAACGGCGTCGATCCCGGCGCCATGCCCATCGGGCACGATGCGCGCCACCTGGAAACCCAGGCCGGCATAGAAGCCCTGGGTGTGCTGGCTGGTGCTGAGCGCGATGCGGTCGATCGACGGATCGCTTTCAGCCTGGTGCAGGCGCGCGAGTGCCAGTTCGCGGCCCAGTCCCTGCCGGTGCAGCGCGCGCTGCACCATGCCCCAGCAGAAGCCGGCGCTGCCGTCGCTACGGCGCGAGAGGCCACCACAGGCGACGACGTTTCCATCGCGCTCGATCACCTGGAATGCACAGCCCGTGGCCTGCTCGCGCAGGAAGCGTTCGAAGTCGCTGCGCTCTTCGGGCGCGAAGTAGGTGGGTACGTTGCTGTCGAAAATCGACAGGCAGGCGCGTGCGGCGGCGGGTTGGTAGACACGAAGGCTCATGCAGCCACCCTAGCGTGCGGAGGGGGCTGCGTGGCCTCCGGGTTATGCTGTCGGGCAACGGGAGTGACCGCGCGGCAGGATCCGCCGACCCCATTCGTCTTCCCGCCTGCAACGGAGCTGCCCAGCGATGCCCGATCCTTCTTCTTTCCGGACTGCCCAGCTGATGCGCGGTCTGCTGTTTGGCGTGGTGGGACTGTTGATCCTTGCCGTGGCCGCCTTCGAGGTGACACATCGTCTTGAGTTCCTGGAGGTCGCGCAGGCCGTTGATGGCCAGGTTGAGCGCCTGAACGCCGGCGGATCGCATCCGCAGGTCGCGTTCACCACCGCGACCGGCCACCGCGTCTCGTACCCGCAGGGCGGCATGATCTTCGGCTATGAGCCTGGGCAGCCGGTACGCGTGCTGTACGACCCGGCGCAACCGCGGCTGGAGCCGGTCCTGGACACGTTCGGTGCGCTGTGGGGAATGACGGTCGTGTGGGTGCTGCTGGGGCTGGCGTTCGTCGGCGCCTGCGTGCGGAGACTGCTCCGGCGCAGATGACCTGCGGGCGGATCGCGCGCCGTCGGCGGGCCGGCCGTTGGACCGGCCACGACGGCAGGGCCTGTTCAGTCCGGTAGTACCTGCGGCGATTCCCGCCAGCCAAACAAAAAAGCCGCCCACTGGGCGGCTTCTTCATTTATCTGGCGGAGAGAGGGGGATTCGAACCCCCGAAGCGCGGTTTAGACGCTTACACACTTTCCAGGCGTGCTCCTTCAACCACTCGGACACCTCTCCGGATCCCTGCCATCGGCAAACGCCTCAGCAGGGGCGCAGATTCTAGCGGGCGGCGCGGCCGGACACAAGCGCCCAGATCAGGACGCATCCGGGGGCATTGTTGGCGAAGGGGCTGGACAGGCATGGCACAATGGAACATCCGATGGAAAACGGTGGCCTGATGTCCTATCTCGTCCTTGCCCGCAAGTGGCGTCCGAAGCGTTTTGCTGAGCTGGTGGGCCAGGAACACGTGGTCCGTGCGCTCAGCAACGCGCTGGACAGCGGCCGGGTCCACCACGCGTTCCTGTTCACCGGTACCCGTGGCGTGGGCAAGACCACCATCGCGCGCATCTTCGCCAAGTCGCTCAACTGCGAGCAGGGCACCAGCGCCGACCCGTGCGGCCAGTGTGCCGCCTGCCTGGACATCGACGCCGGCCGCTACATCGACCTGCTGGAAATCGACGCCGCGTCCAACACCGGCGTGGACGACGTGCGCGAGGTGATCGAGAACGCGCAGTACATGCCCTCGCGCGGCAAGTACAAGGTCTACCTGATCGACGAAGTGCACATGCTGTCCAAGGCGGCGTTCAACGCACTGCTGAAGACGCTGGAAGAGCCGCCGGAGCACGTGAAGTTCCTGCTGGCCACCACCGACCCGCAGAAGCTGCCGGTCACCGTGCTCAGCCGCTGCCTGCAGTTCAATCTCAAGCGCCTGGACGAAGACCAGATCCAGGGCCAGATGACCCGCATCCTGGCGGCGGAAGAGATCGAGGCCGACGGCAGCGCCATCGTGCAGCTGGCCAAGGCCGCTGACGGCAGCCTGCGTGACGGCCTGTCACTGCTGGACCAGGCGATCGCCTATGCCGGCGGCGCGCTGCGCGAGGACGTGGTGCGCACCATGCTGGGCACTGTGGATCGCACCCAGGTGGCGGCGATGCTGGATGCGCTGGCCGAGGGCGATGGCCCGCGCCTGCTGCAGGTGGTGGCCGCGTTGGCCGAATTCTCACCGGACTGGAGTGGCGTGCTGGAAGCGCTCGCCGAAGGCCTGCACCGCATCCAGGTGCAGCAGCTGGTGCCGGGTGCCGCCGTCGCGGAAGGCCTGGATGTCGCATCATTCGCCGAGCGCCTGCGCCCGGAAGTGGTGCAGCTCTGGTACCAGATGGCCCTGAATGGTCGACGCGACCTGCCGTTGGCGCCGAGCCCGCGCGCCGGCTTTGAAATGGCCGTGCTGCGCATGCTGGCGTTCCGCCCGGCCGCAGCGGTACCGTCGGTGCCGAAGGCCGTCGACGGTGCGGTGGGAGGCACGCCGGGTGGCAACGCTGCCGGTGGTGGCGCCGATGCCGGAAGCCATGAAGCGACGCCGGCTGCTGCCGTCGCTTCGGCCAGCCCGGCCGTGGCGGCGCAGGTGGCCGCTCCGGCGGCTGCACCGCGCGAACCTGAACCCGAACCCGAGCCGGCCCCGCAACCGGAGCCGGATCCGACGCCTGAGCCCGAGCCGGTGCCGGTGGAAGAGCCCGTGTCACCGCCGCCGGTGAAGGCCGAGGCGCCGGCGCCTGCCATCGCAGCAGAGGCAAGCGATGAGCTGCCGCCGTGGGCCACCGACGAAGCCGAGGCGCGGGATGGGGCCCTGGCGGCCGAGATGGCCGGCCCGGATGCCGCCATGGTCGCGCCCTGGCATGAACCGCCGGCTCCCGCCGCGGATCCAGGCGAACCTGCGCCGCCGGAGCGTTCGTTCCGCGCCGAAGGTATTGCCATTGCGCCGGCCGAACCGGCTCCGGCGCGTGAGGCCGCGCCGCAGGAAGGTGTCAGCGAGCTGGCCACTGCCGAAGACTGGCTGGACCTGGTCGCCAACAGCGGCCTCAGCGGCCCCTCGCGGCAGCTGGCTGCCAACGCTGCCTTTATCAGCTGCCAGCACGGGACCTTGAAACTGGGCCTTTCGCCCGGATTTGAGTACCTGCGCTCGGAGCGCGCGCTGGCTGCCCTGGGCGAGATGCTGGAGAAGGCCCTGGGCCAGGCGCCGAAGATCGTGGTCGAGACCGTGGAAACCGAACACGTTCCGGCCGAGACCCTGCATCAGCGTGCCGACCGCCAGCGTGGCGAGCGGCAGCAGGTGGCAGAGGCCGTTTTCATGGATGACCCGGAAGTGCAGGTGCTGATCCAACAGCACGGTGCCCGGGTTGTTTCCGATTCCATCCGTTCTTTTGACGAGTAAGACACTATGCGCGGCAATATCGCCCAACTGATGCAGCAGGCCCAGAAGATGCAGGAAAACCTGCAGAAGGCCCAGGAAGAAATCGCCAGGATCGAAGTGACCGGCAGTGCCGGCGGCGGCATGGTCAGCGTGACCCTGACCGGCGCCAAGGAATGCCGCAAGGTGCGCATCGACCCGTCGCTGACCAGCGACCCGGAGATGCTGGAAGACCTGATCGCCGCCGCCTTCAACGATGCCTCGAACAAGATCGATGCCGAGTCGAAGTCGAAGATGGGTTCGGCCACCGCCGGCATGCAGCTGCCGCCGGGCATGAAGCTGCCGTTCTGATTGCCAGCGTGGCATCCGTGCAAGCGGGTGCCACAGAATCTGTAGCCGTCGAGCTCGCTCGGCGCCATCAAAGCATGCCGCCGTGTCCGCATCCCTGCTTGAACAACTGATCGACGCACTGCGGGTGCTGCCTGGCGTAGGCCAGAAGACGGCGCAGCGCATGGCCTACCACCTGCTCGAGCGCGAGCGCGAAGGCGGCCAGCGCCTGGCCGAAACGCTGGCCTTGGCGGTGGAGCGTATCGGCCACTGCGCGCAGTGCCGCGACTTCAGCGAAACCGAGCTGTGCCCGACCTGTGCCAACAGCAGCCGCGAGCGCAGCCAGCTGTGCGTGGTTGAATCGCCGGCCGATCGTCTCGCGATCGAGAACGCGACGGGGTTTCGCGGTGTCTACTTCGTGCTGCAGGGCCGGCTGTCGCCGCTCGATGGCGTCGGCCCGCGCGAGCTGGGCCTGGAGCAGCTGGAGCAGCGGCTGGCCGAAGGTGAGGTACAGGAGCTGATCATCGCCACCAGTGCCACCGTCGAAGGCGAAGCCACCGCGCATTACCTTGCGCAGCTGGCGCGCGCGCGCAAGGTGCAGCCCAGCCGGCTGGCACAGGGCCTGCCGCTTGGCGGCGAGCTTGAATACGTTGACCGCGGCACGCTGTCGCACGCGTTCGGGACGCGCAGCGAATTCCGCGATTGAGCACCACCCGGGCATCGCCCGGCGCGGCCGGCCTACAATGCGGAAGACACTCCCGCCGAGGCCGACCATGAGCAACGAAACCCTCTTCAGCAAGATCATCCGTCGCGAGATCCCGGCCACCATCGTCTATGAGGATGACGAGGTGCTGGGCTTCAAGGACATCGCACCGCAGGCGCCGGTGCACGTACTGTTCATTCCGAAGAACGAGATCATCCCGACCCTGGACGACCTGCAGCCGTCGCAGGCGCACCTGGTCGGCAAGCTGGCCCTGGCCGCTGCCGAATACGCGCGCCGCGAGGGTTTCGCGCAGGACGGCTACCGCATCGTGATGAACTGCCGCGAGCACGCTGGGCAGACCGTGTTCCACATCCACATGCACCTGCTGGCCGGCGCGCCGCTGGGGCATTTCGGTACGCCGGGGCGTTGAAGCCCTGTCCACGCATGCGTGGATGAAAAAGGCCGCCCGGAGGCGGCCTTTTCCGATCATGCGGGCTGGGGGGCGATCACCACCAGCCCCAACGGCCGTAGCCACCCCAGTACGGGCCCCACGGACCCGGGCCCCACGGGCCATAGGGGTAGGGCACCACATCGACCTGGCGCTGTTCCGGCCACAGGTAGATCACATCGGCCGACAGCTTCGGCAGGCGGTAGTCGTAGTCCCCGATGCGGGTGTTCTGGTAGCCGTCGATCTTGCCGATGAAGGTCACGTCACGCCCGGCTTCAAACACGGCCGGGTCGTAGAAACCGGCGCGGCAGGCAATGAAGCGGCCGTCGCTGGCGTCGGACGAGGTGGTGTTCGGGCGGCCACTGGCGTTGAGCGGGCGCGAGATCATCTGGAAGCAGGTCTCGCCCTGGCCGGGCTTGGTCTCGATGATGCGGCCGCCCCATCGGACCGGCGTGCCGACCTGCTGGGTGGCGACCGAGTCGCGCGGGGAAACCAGGCTGAACTGTCCCTGCAGCGGCTTGGGGGCCGTGGCGCAGGCCGACAGGGCCAGCGTGGCCACAGCGGTGAGGAGGAACTTGGTGTTCATGGGGAGGCTCCGGAAGTCGGGCGATGCCTGCGCAGGTCCCGCAATAATGAAGCGAGGTCGGTGCAAGTTCCAGCGTAGCGCGCGTCGGCGAAACGCTGGCTGAGCGCGAGCAGGGTCGGGTCGGGTCGCTGCCGGTGAACCCGCTGTGCCCAGTCCTGTGCGGTTTCGTGCGGTTCACGGGCCAGGCCAAGGCGCGCATACCGCCGCCCGAGCCGGTGCCAGGCGCGCAGCAGCGGGTCGCGCTCGCGCTCGCCGCGGGCCAGCAGCCAGGCCATCCACGCCAGTGCCAGCAGGGCGGCGACCACGAATCCGGTCACCAGCTGCGCCGGCCCGAGGTCATCCAGCCCGAACGGCTTGAGCAGTTGCTGCTGGCGGCGTGCATCGAAGGACAGCACCAGGTCGTTCCAGCCGCGGCGCAGCCAGTCACCCATCTGCCCCAGCTGCAGCCAGCGCTGTTGCAGCGGGGTATCGGTGCCGGCCCGCAGGCGGTCGTCCAGGGTGTCCAGGATGCGTTCGGGTGCCACGGCGGCAGTCGGGTCGACCCGCACCCAGCCGCGTTGCGGCAGCCAGACTTCGGCCCAGGCGTGGGCATCCATGCGACGCACCACCCAGTAGTCGCCGATGCGGTTGCGGGTACCGCCTGCGAAGCCGGTGACCACCCGGGCCGGAATGCCGGCGTTGCGCATCAGCACTACGAAGGCCGAGCTGAAGTGCTGGCAGAAGCCGGCCTTGTAGTTGAACAGGAAATCGTCGACCGGATCGCGCCCCGCCACTGGTGTATCCAGCGTGTAGGAGAAGTCGCGGGTGATCCATTGCAGCGCACGGCGGACGATGGCCTCGTCATCGCTGCCGGCCTCCTGCCGCCATTGCCGCGCGAGCTGGGCGGTGCGCGGATTGAAGCCGGGCGGAAGCTGCAGCGCCGCGCGGCGCAGGTAGGGCGAAAGATCGGTGTCGAACCGTTGCGGCGGCGCCGAATGCAACCGCCAGCGGCTGAGCGCGGACAGCGTGCGGTCGCTGCGCAGGCTCATGTCGGCATCGAAGCTGCTGCCCTCCGGTGCGCGGCTGGGCAGGTCCAGTGCCACCAGCAGGCGACGGTCGGTGGGCTCGTAGTCGATCTGGTAGTCCCAACCCTGTGCGGCGGTTTCGACTACCGGTGCGGGGCGCCCGGCCGTCGCGCGATCGCGGCTCCAGCGGTGGCCGTCGAACGACGTCAGCACCGGGCCGCGCCAATAGCGCTGCGCAGGCTCGGGCACCGTGCCGAAAAACTGCACGCGCAACGCCGGGGTGTCGTCGGCCATCAGGTCCAGCCACTGGTCCGGCGCCATGCTGTCAGCCAGGCCCGGTGTGCCCACCGCTCGCTCGGGTACGCCCCACAGCGGCGTGGACAAGCGCGGAAACAGCCAGAAGCAGGCCAGCGCGAGTGGCAGGCCGATCCCCAGCAGGCGGCCGACGCCACGCAGTTGTCCGCGCAGCGGCAGGCGAGGGCTGTGGCCCTCGTCCAGGGCCAGGCGTTGCAGGGCCAGCAGTGCGGCAACTGCGGCCAGCGCTGCCAGCCCGGTGGTCAGCGGCCCCTGGTCGAGCAGGAAGGCCGCGAACGGCGAGAACAACGCGAAGCCCAGCAGGCTGCGCGCATCGCGCAGGTTGCGCAGTTCGCTGGACTTGATCGCCAGCATCGCTGCCAGCAATGCACAGCCGGTATCGCGGCCCGGCCGCACCATGCCCATCTGCCAGACGATGGTGGCAAGCATGGCCAGCACCAGCAACAGGCGGACCGGCATCGGCAGCACCCGCCGCCACGAAAGCGCAGCGGTCAGCACGGCGGCGATCGCGATCACGCTGGCCAGCACCGGCGGCAGCTGCAGCAGCAGTGGCAGCAGCGCCAGCGCTGCGCTGGCCAGGGTCCAGCTGCGGGCGTTGCGGTCGAGCAGGACGGCAGGCTCAGTCATGGGGCATCAATGCCAGTGCGCGCAGGCACAGGTGGTGGTGGCTGGCACCCTGGCCGGGCCCCAACGGCGGATGGGCCGGAAGCAGCAGCGTATAGCGACGGCCTTCGCGTTCGGCCATGTCGACCCAGCGTGCCAGGCGTGCGATGCGCGCTTCATGGCCCAGCGCTGCCAGCGTGCGCCAGTCCAGCACCACTTCGATGCCGATCGGCTTCTCGTACTCGCGTACCAGCAGGCTGTCGCGGCGCGCCGAGTGTTTCCAGGCAATGCTGCGCGGGGCATCGCCGGCACGATAGGGGCGCAGCTGATGCAGCTCTTCGCCCGTGGCGTGGGCGCGGGTATGCAGGGGATCGCTGCCACTTTCCGGGAGGGGCGGTGCCTGGGCCTCGGCCAGCGGGTAGACCAGCAGCGGTTGCTCCGGCCACACCCACGACCATGCCCGCACCAGTCCCAGCGGCTGCGTGCTCGACAGGCGGATGCGGGGCAGTTCCAGCCAGCCGCGGCGCTCGCTGGGAACATCCAGCTCCACTTCGCCGCGACCGTGTGCAGGCAGTGCAACCCAGGCCTCGCTTGCGCCCAGCTGCAGGTGCAGCCCGTGGCGCGCGCGCGGGTCGCGCAACGAAAGGTCCACGCGCAGGCGCAGGGGATGCCCGGCCGGTACTGGTTCGGCGGAGATTGCATCGATCTGTATGCCGGACAGTTGAAGGTGCGCGGCGATGGCGCTGGCGATCGCTGCCGCGGCCAGCAGCAGCGCCAGCAGCAGGGCCGGGTTGTTGTTGTAGTTCAATGCGCCCAGCAGCATCGCCGACAGCAGGGTGGCGACGAACAGGCCGAAGCGTGTCGGTAGTACGTAGATGCGATGGCGGTCCAGTCGCTGCGGCAGGGCTTCGGGCCTGCGGGGGCGTGCCAGCAGCTGCATGCGTGCCCAGCGTGTGGCCACCTTCAGTCCACCGCGACGGTCTGCAGGATCGCCCGCGCCAGCGCCGGCCCGGAGCTGGATTCGGCTTCGGCCACCAGGCGATGGCCGGCCACCGCCACGAACAGGGTCTGTACGTCTTCGGGCACCACATGCCCGCGGCCGAGCAGCAGCGCGTGTGCCCTGGCGGCACGCAGCAGGGCCAGTCCCGCGCGCGGTGACAGGCCTACGCGCACGCCGGCATGGTGTCGGCTGCGGGTCAGCAGCGCCTGCACATAGTCGATCAGCGCGTCGCTGGCATGTACCTGGCCAACCGCTTCACGCAATGCACGCACCTGGGTGTCGTCCAGCTTCGGCACGGCACGCGCGATCAGATCGCGGCGATCACTGCCGCGCAGCAGCTCGCGCTCGGCCTGCGCGCTGGGGTAGCCCATCGCCAGGCGCAGCAGGAAACGATCCAGCTGCGAATCCGGCAACGGGAAGGTGCCGGACAGGTCGACCGGGTTCTGCGTGGCGATGACGAAGAACGGGTCGGGCAGTGGATGTGTCTGTCCATCCAGGGTGACCTGCTGCTCGGCCATCGCCTCCAGCAACGCACTCTGCGTGCGCGGCGGTGCACGGTTGATCTCATCGGCCAGCAGCACGTGGGTGAACACCGGGCCGGGATGGAACTGGAACTGGCGGCTGCCGGCCTCGTACACCGAAACGCCAAGTACGTCCGCCGGCAACAGGTCGGAGGTGAACTGCACGCGCTGGAAGCTGAGACCGAGGCTGCTGGCCAATGCGTGCGCCAACGTGGTCTTGCCCAGCCCGGGCAGATCCTCGATGAGCAGGTGGCCGCCAGAAAGCAGGGCAACAAAGGCCAGCCTGACTTCCGGCACCTTGCCCAGCACCAGTGCGTTCACCTGATCCTGTGCCTCCCGCAGGGCCTGGCGCAGTTGATCGGTTAGCATGCTGGGATTGGGGGACGAGGCTGGCATGATCGTCTCAGGTCTGGAATCCATTCGATTATCCATAGAGCAATGCAAGGCGAACAGCGCGCGCGGGCGATTTTTCTCTGGTTGTGGACGCTGATCACAGCGGCCAAGCTGGTGGTGGCCGCGCGCCTGCCGCTGTTCGTCGATGAGGCGTTCTATTGGCAGGAAGGGCAGCATCTGGCCGCTGCCTATTCCGACCTGCCGGGGCTGACCGCCTGGCTTGCACGCCTGGGCGTGGAGATCGGTGGCCATCACGTACTCGCATTGCGCCTGCCGTTCCTGGCCATCGGCGCGCTGCTGCCGATGCTGGTGGTGCGCATCGCCACGCGCTGGTTTGGCAACGTGGCCGGTTGGCAGGCGGGCAGCCTGACCCTGCTGATGCCGTTGTCGGCCACGCTGGGCCTGCTGGCCGTGCCGGACGTACCGATGGCGCTGGCGGCGGTGATCTGCCTGCACGCCGGCGCGCGCCTGCTGCACAGCGTGGATGCGTCCTCGGCGATGAAGCTGGCGCTGGGCCTGCTGATCGGTGCGCTCAGCCACTACCGTTTCATTGGTGTCATCGGTGTCGGCTTCATTGCGCTGCTGGCGTTGCCGCAGGGCCGTCGCATGCTGGCCGATCCGCGCGTATGGGTGGCGCTGGCGGTGGGCGTGCTGGCCTGGCTGCCGTTGCTGGCGTGGAATGCCGACAACCACGATGCCGGCCTGAAGTTCCAGGTGGTCGAGCGCCACCCGTGGACGTTCGAGTGGGAGGGGCTGTGGTTCCTGGTGATCCAGCCGATGCTGGTGACGCCGATCCTGTGCATCGCGATGTGGAAGGTCGCCCTGGCGGGTACCCGCAGTGGCGGTGGGGCGCGGGTGCAGTGGCGCTATTTCGGCCTGGTGGGCGGGGTGTCGACGCTGGGCATCTTCCTGCTGGGCTTCTTCACCGATGTGGAGCGGATCAGTTTCCACTGGCCGCTGCCAGGCTACCTGGCGCTGCTGGTGGCCGTGCCGGTGGTCCTCAACGGTTGGCCGCGCTGGCTGCGCCGTACCGGCTGGTGGCTGGCCGCTGCAGGTACCGTGCTGGCGTTCGGCTACTACCTGATGGCGTCCACGCCGGCACTGCGCGAGCAGATGGCCGGCAGCAAGTACTATCCGCGCAACTTTGCCGGCTGGCAGCCACTGGCCGTGGCGGTGCGTGACGAACTGTGGCAGATGCCACCGGGTACGCGTGTCCTGGCGGGCAACTTCAAGGTCGGTGCCGAACTGGGCTTCCAGCTGGGCAATGGCGATATCGAGGTGCTGCCACATCCGCTCAACGACAAGCATGGGCGCACCGCACAGCTGGCGCAGTGGGACCTGCTGCACGAAGGCCCGCGCAGTGTGCCTATGCTGCTGGTGCTGTCACCCAGTGACCAGCGCTACCGCGATCTGCTGGCGCGCTATCACACCCTCTGCGAGCAGGTGGGGCCGCTGCCGGCGCCGCGCGTGGTCAGCAGCGATCATGGCTTCCAGCGGTTCCTGCTGTTCCGGCTGCCGGCCGAGCGTGCGCAGGGGCCCTGCGTAACGCCCGCGATGGCCTGGCTGGATGCGCCGTCCAACGGTGAGAAGGTCTCCGGAACGCTCGCCATCAAGGGCTGGGCATTCAAGGATGGGGTCGGGCTGGCGCGGGTTGAAGTGCTGGTTGATGGCCGCTCGATCGGTGACGCGCGTTACGGGCGCGTGTTCGACGTTCGCCCCGCCTGGCCGGACAGTACCGATCCGCAGCATCCGGCGGTGGGCTTCGACGCGTCGCTGGACACCACCACGCTGGCGCCGGGCCGGCACTGGCTCGGCCTGCGCCTGCACGGGCGCGATGGCAGCGTGGAGGCGTGGCAGGAGCAACCGTTCGAGGTTCGTTGAGGTCCTCTGGTCCTCTGGAGCCGAGCCGATGCCCGGCTGCTTCCGAGTCAGATGGCAGGCAGCCTCGAAAAAAGCAGCCGGGCATGGGCTCGGCTCTACCGTTCACGGCACCGCGAATCCGGCCCTGCGCAGCAGGCCGCACAGCGCGATCAGTGGCAGGCCGACCAGCGCGGTCGGATCGCGGTTGTCGATCGCCTCGAACAGGCTGATGCCCAGGCCCTCGCACTTGAAGCTGCCGGCGCAGTCCAGAGGCTGCTCGGTGGCGACGTAGCGGGCGATCTCCTGCGAATCCAGCGCGCGGAAGTGCACTTCGGTCAGATCCAGGGCGGCGAGGGATTCTCCATCCCGCCTGAGACTGATTGCCGTGTGAAAGCGTACCGTCTGCCCGGACATCGCCACCAGCTGCGCACAGGCCGCCTCGACCGTGCCCGGCTTGCCCAGCGGCTGGCCGTTCAGGTCGGCGACCTGGTCCGAGCCGATCACCCAGGCACCCGGATGGCGCGTGGCGACATCGGCCGCCTTGGCGGCGGCCAGGCGCGTGGCCAGGGCCAGCGGCCCCTCGCCGTTCAACGGCGTTTCATCCACCTCCGGGCGTGCGCAGTCGAAGGGCAGGCCCAGCCGTTGCAGCAGTTCGCGACGGTAGCGGGAGGTGGAGGCCAGGACCAGTGACATGCGAGAATACCGGGGCAGGGTGCGGCAGTCTGGCCCGCCGGCAACGCCAGCAGCAAGTCCTGTATGGCGGGCATTTGACAGCGGGCGGTACGATCCTTAGTATTCAGCGGCTTATGTCCGCGAACGTGCCCGAAACGCTGGATGCCTGGCGGATGGTTGTAGCGCGAAGGCGCTTCGACGGTCAGGTCTCCCTGGCTGAATTGACCCGCCTGCAGGGGTTGGTCGCAGATACCGACGGCGAGTGTGTCTACTCGCTTGAATTCGGTCGCGACGACGTCTTGCGGGTATCCTATGTGGAACTGACCATCGACACCGCGTTGCCGCTGACCTGTCAGCGCAGCATGCAGCGATTCCTGTTGCCGGTGAAGGTGACCCAGAGGCTTGGCCTGATCCGCGACGAGGACGAGGAATCGTCCCTGCCGGAGGAATACGAGGTGTTGCTGGTGCCGGAAGACGGCCAGCTGCGTCCGCTGGACCTGGTCGAGGACGAGTTGGTGCTGGCGGTGCCTGTGGTGCCGCTGTCGCCCGACGGTGAAGCAGTCGACAAGGACTGGGCACCGAGCGAAGAAGAAACAAAGAAGGCCAACCCGTTTGCGGCGTTGGCGGCATTGAAGAAACAATAGCAGCCGGTTGTCGTCGGCGGCTGCGGCGAAAGCGAAAAGTGTGCTGGGCGCTGGCGTCCTGTGCGACGAAACGACGAAGCAAAACGAACCGAGTTTGGAGCAATCCCATGGCTGTCCAGAAATCCCGTGTTACCCCGTCCCGCCGCGGCCAGCGCCGTTCGCATGACGCCCTGAGCGCCAAGCAGCTGTCGACCGACCCGACCACCGGCGAAGTGCACCTGCGTCACCACATCACTGCTGACGGTTTCTACCGCGGCAAGAAGGTCATCCAGACCAAGACCTCGGCCGTCGAAGAAGATTGATGTGCCGGGAAGGCCGCTGCCCCCGGGCAGCGGCCTTTGCCTTCTTTCCCGGGCGTGCCGGTGATCGGCGGCCCGCGCAACAGGAAACATGATGAGCAAGCGGATCTATTCGAGGATCGCGGGCACCGGTAGCTATTTGCCGGAGAAAGTCCTGACCAACGCCGACCTGGAAAAAATGGTCGAAACCTCGGATGAGTGGATCCAGTCGCGCACCGGAATTCGTGAACGGCACATCGCGGCCGAAGGCGAGACCACCAGCGACCTTGGCTACAACGCCGCCCTGCGCGCGCTTGAAGCCGCAGGCATCGATGCCTCGCAGCTCGACATGATCGTGGTCGGCACGACCACGCCTGACCTTATTTTCCCGTCCACCGCGTGCCTGATCCAGGCCAAGCTCGGTGTGGCCGGGTGCCCCGCCTTCGACGTCAACGCAGCCTGTTCCGGCTTCGTGTTCGCGCTGGGCGTGGCCGACAAATTCATCCGCTCCGGCGACTGCAAGCACGTGCTGGTGATCGGCACCGAAACGTTGACCCGCATGGTCGACTGGAACGATCGCACCACCTGCGTGCTGTTCGGTGATGGCGCCGGCGCCGTCGTGCTCAAGGCCGACGAAGAGACCGGCATCCTCAGCACCCACCTGCATGCCGATGGCAGCAAGAAGGAACTGCTGTGGAACCCGGTCGGCGTTTCGACCGGCTTCAAGGATGGCGCCAATGGTGGCGGCACCATCAACATGAAGGGCAACGACGTGTTCAAGTACGCCGTCAAGGCGCTGGACTCAGTCGTGGACGAGACCCTGGCCGCCAACGGCCTGGACAAGTCCGACCTGGATTGGCTGATCCCGCACCAGGCCAACCTGCGCATCATCGAAGCCACCGCCAAGCGCCTGGACATGTCGATGGACCAGGTCGTGGTGACCGTCGACAAGCACGGCAACACCTCGTCCGGTTCAGTGCCGCTGGCGCTGGATGCCGCCGTGCGGTCGGGCAGGGTCGAGCGCGGCCAGCTGCTGCTGCTGGAAGCCTTTGGTGGCGGCTTCACCTGGGGTTCGGCCCTGCTGCGCTATTGATAGTGCAAGTTACGACAATGTGAAGTCTTGTCGTTACGGCCCTCCGGGGCCGTAGCGCGTTTAAGGAGGACCTGTCATGGTTGAGCCCATCTTCATCGAAGGGCAACGTGCCTGGCTGAAGCAGTACGGCAAGGGAAGCCGGGCACTGGCCCTGGGCCTGCTCAATTTTGTTGCGCGCCGTTTCCATCTCGATGCCCTGCGCCCGCCGCCGCACCGTGGTGGCGACGCCGCGCGCGAAACCGAGGCCCGCCGCCTTGCAGAGCTGCAGGCGCAAGGCGTGAACGTGCCGGACGTGCTGGGCACCGGCCATGCCGCGCTGGTGATCGGCGACAACGGCAGATCATTCAATACCTGCCTGCGCGAAGCCGACGAAGCCGGTCGTGATCGGCTGGTGATGGCGGCGATGCAGGCCATTGCCCAAGCGCATGCGCGCGGCGCCTATTTTGGCCAGCCGCTGCCGCGCAATCTCACCTGGGACGGGCAGCAGGTCGGCTTCATCGATTTCGAGGAAGATCCGCTGGAAGTGATGGACCTGTCCGAAGCGCAGGCCCGCGACTGGCTGATGTTCGGCTATGGCGTGGCCAAGTACTACGCTGATCGCCCCGAACATCTGCAGGCGATGATGGCCGAGGCGATGGGCGAGGCCCAGGCGCCTGTGCGCGAGCACGTGCATGCGGTCAGTGGCCGCCTGCGCAGCCTGGCCAGGGTCTGCATGAAGCTGGGCCGCTCAGCGCGCGCGCTGGCCCATTCGATCTTCATCACCCACGGTGCCAGCACTGCTGGCGTGCTGATGCTGGTGGGCCTGTGCGTGGATTTCCTCGCTGATGGCGATCTGGATGTGCTGCAGCTGTTCTGCTGATGGCTGATCGGGGTCAGACCCCTTTTCCGCAGGAAAAGAGATCTGACCCCGTCGCGCCTGCCCGTCATTGCTCCATACGCCTGCATACGCGCACGTACAGACGACACAGCGGATTCCCCCTTATCATGGCCCGCTTCGATTGCAACAAGCGGATGACCGCGTGACCGTATCCACCCTCGCTTTTGTCTTCCCCGGCCAGGGCTCGCAGTCTGTGGGCATGGTGGCCGAGCTGGCCGAACTGCACCCGCAGGTGCGTGAAGCCTTCACCGAGGCATCCGATGGTGCCGGCGTCGACCTGTGGGCGCTGTCCCAGGGCGGCCCGGAGGAAATGCTCAACCGTACCGAATACACCCAGCCGGCCCTGCTGGCCGCGAGTATCGGCGTGTGGCGTGCCTGGAACGCCGTGGGCGGTCCGCGCCCGTCGGTGCTGTCCGGCCACAGCCTGGGCGAGTACACCGCCCTGGTTGCCGCCGGCGCGCTGAGCCTGCATGACGGTGCGCACCTGGTGCGCCTGCGTGGCCAGCTGATGCAGGAAGCGGCGCCGGCGGGTGTCGGCGCCATGGCCGCCGTGCTCGGTGCCGAAGACCAGCTGGTGCTGGATGTCTGCGCCGAAGCCGCAGGCAGCCAGGTAGTGGTGCCGGCCAACTTCAATTCGCCGGGCCAGATCGTGATCGGTGGCGACGCCGACGCGGTCGACCGTGCGCTGGCGCTGCTGGCCGAGAAGGGCGTGCGCAAGGCGGTCAAGCTGGCCGTCAGCGTGCCCTCGCACACCCCGTTGATGCGCGAAGCGGCCAACCGCCTGGCCGAAGTGATGGCCGGCCTGTCCTGGCAGGCGCCGCAGCTGCCGGTGGTGCAGAACGTCGATGCCCAGGTGCATGACGGCGTGGACGCCATCCGCACTGCGCTGATCCAGCAGCTGTACCAGCCGGTGCAGTGGACTGGTTGCGTGCAGGCGTTGGCCGCCCGCGGCATCACCCAGATCGCCGAGTGCGGCCCGGGCAAGGTGCTGACCGGCCTGGTCAAGCGCATCGACAAGGCCATCGACGGCCGTCCGCTGGCCACGCCGGGCGACTTCGAAGCCGCCCGCGAGGCATGGTCGGCCTGACCTTCCCTGTTCCTGCCGACCGTACCGGTGGCCGCTGTAAGCGGCACGGTGCGGCGGCCGCTCCCGTCTGAGGAAAACATCATGAGCAAGCCCCTGCAGGGTGAAATCGCACTGGTCACCGGTGCCAGCCGTGGCATTGGCGCCGCCATCGCCGATCTGCTGGCCGCCCAGGGCGCCACCGTCATCGGCACTGCCACCACCGAATCCGGCGCCGCCGCGATCGGTGAGCGCCTGGCCGCCCACGGCGGTCACGGCCGCGCGCTGAACGTCACCGACGCCGCTGCGCTGGACAGCGTGCTCGATGGCATCGCCAAGGAATTCGGCCCGATCTCGATCCTGATCAACAATGCCGGCATCACCCGCGACAACCTGCTGATGCGCATGAAGGACGAGGACTGGGCGTCGATCATCGACACCAACCTGACCAGCGTGTTCCGTACCAGCAAGGCGGTGATGCGCGGCATGATGAAGGCGCGCAAGGGCCGCATCATCAACATCGCATCGGTGGTGGGCGTGACCGGCAATGCCGGCCAGGCCAACTACGCGGCCGCCAAGGCCGGCATCATCGGCTTCAGCAAGTCGCTGGCCAAGGAAATCGGCTCGCGCGGCGTCACCGTCAATGTTGTCGCACCCGGCTTCATCGACACCGACATGACCAAGGCGTTGCCGGAAGAAGCGCGTACCGCGCTGATCAACGACATCGCCCTCGAACGCCTGGGTTCGCCGGAGGACATCGCCCATGCGGTGGCGTTCCTGGCCAGCCCGGCTGCCGGTTACATCACCGGCGAAACCCTCCATGTGAACGGCGGCATGTACATGCCGTAAGCAAGGGGCGCAGGGATTGCGCCGCAAGTGGTTGATCTGCGGAGGTTTTTGCTGCAATGCAAGGCCGCGCCGGTTTCCACTACACTATCCCACGGCCATCGCCCTTGATGGCGACCACTTTTGAACCACAACTCCATCTGGAGCGAGATCCCATGAGCACCATCGAAGAACGCGTCAAGAAAATCGTCGTCGAACAGCTTGGCGTCAAGGAAGATGAAGTCACCAACAGCGCATCGTTCGTCGATGACCTGGGCGCTGACTCGCTGGACACCGTCGAGCTGGTGATGGCCCTGGAAGAAGAATTCGAGTGCGAGATCCCGGACGAAGAAGCCGAGAAGATCAGCACCGTGCAGGCCGCCATCGACTACATCACGGCCCACGTCAAGGCCTGATGTCAGACGGCAGTGCGCGCGGGTCTCCGCTCGCCGCGCACCGCACCCCATGGGGCCGCAGTTGCGGCCCCGTGTGTTTGAGCATCACACCGAAGCAAACCGTGTTACCCGATTGAACCTTCGGGTCAGGAGAATCAGCAATGAAGCGTCGCGTCGTCGTAACCGGCCTGGGTATCGTCTCGCCGTTGGGCAATGATCTGGCCAGCAGCTGGGAAGGCATCACCCAGGGTCGTTCGGGCATCGGTCCGCTGACCAACGTTTCTGATGCCTACCTGGACCGGTTCACCACCAAGATTGCAGGTGAGGTCAAGGGCTTTGACATCACCGCCGACAACGAACTGTTCGGCAAGTACCGGGTCAGCGGCAAGGATGCCAAGAAGATGGACCCGTTCATCCATTATGGCCTCGGTGCCTCGTTCATGGCCCTGCACGACTCGGGCCTGGAGATCACCGACGCCAATGCCGAGCGCATCGGCGCCATTGTCGGCGCCGGCATTGGCGGCCTGCTCGGTATCGAAGAGCAGACCATCGAGTTCCATGAGGGCAAGAAGATCTCGCCCTTCTACGTGCCCAAGACCATCATCAACATGCTGCCGGGCCAGCTGAGCATCATCGCCGGCCTGAAGGGGCCGTCGTTCTCGGCGGTGTCGGCGTGCGCGACCTCGAACCATTCGATCGGCACCGCGATGCGTATGATCCAGTACGGCGACGCCGACGTGATGGTGGTGGGTGGTGCCGAACGTGGCTCATCGCCGACCGCCGTGGGTGGCTTCTGCGCGATGAAGGCGATGAGCACCCGCAACGACGCCCCGGAACAGGCCTCGCGCCCGTGGGACAAGGACCGTGACGGCTTCGTGCTGGGCGACGGCGCCGGCATCCTGATCCTGGAAGAGTACGAGCACGCCAAGGCCCGTGGCGCGAAGATCTACTGCGAACTGGCCGGCTTCGGCGCCAGCTCCGACGCGTACCACATGACCGCCCCGAGCGAGAACGGCGAAGGTGCCGCGCGCTGCATGGTCATGGCGATGAAGGACGCCGGCGTGACCCCCGAACAGGTGGGTTACCTCAACGCGCATGGCACGTCCACGCCGCTGGGTGACCTGGGCGAGACCATGGCGATGAAGACCGCTTTCGGCGACCACGCCTACAAGATGATGGTCAGCTCCACCAAGTCGATGACCGGCCACCTGCTGGGCGCGGCCGGCGGCGTGGAAGCGATCTTCTCGGTGATGGCGCTGCAGGACAACGTCATTCCGCCGACCATCAACCTGCAGCAGCCGGGCGAAGGCTGCGACCTGGATTACGTGCCCAACGAAGCACGCCAGGCCAAGGTCGACGTGGTGATGTCCAATGGCTTCGGCTTCGGCGGCACCAACGGCACGCTGATCTTCAAGCGCGTCTGACCGGGTTGTAGCGTCGGGCCATGCTCGACTGAACGTGCATTACGCACGAGGAGGCCGCCGCAAGGCGGCTTCCGTGCATCTGAATCCCTGAACTGGCCATCATGACCCACGCACCGCTGATCCACCCGCTGCCGCACCCGATCGATCTGCTGGCCCTGCAGCAGCACGACCCGGCACGCTTCCCGCTGCTGATGGAATCCACCGCCTCGGGCACCGCCCAGGGCCGCTGGAGCCTGCTGCTGGCCGCGCAGGGCGAGAGCCTGCGGCTGGATGCCGATGGCCAGGTGCGCGACCTGCAGGGTGCCGTGCAGCCCGGCACGTTCCTGCAGGCGCTGGATCGCGCCTGGCAGCACGAACGCCTGCCGCACGACGGCAGCCACAGCCTGCCGTTCCGCGGCGGCTGGGCGTTGATGCTGGACTACGAAGTGGCCAGCCAGATCGAACCGGTGCTGCCGGCGCGCGCGCGCGCGGACGGCCGCCCCACCGCGCTGGCGCTGCGTTGCCCGGCTGCGGTGCTGCACGACCACCAGAACGACGCCAGCTTCGTCATCGCCGAAGCCGGTGAGCAGGCCCTGCTGGAGGCGCTGGTGACCTTGGCGTCGCAGGCACTGCCGGAGGCTGGGCAGGGCTGGCAGCCGCCGCAGTCGGTGGGCGAGGATGCGCCGCAGCGCTTCACCGACGGCGTGCGCCGGGTGATCGACTACCTGCGTGCCGGCGATGTGTTCCAGGTGAACCTGTCGCGGCGCTGGAGCGCGCAGTTCGCCGCGCCGGTCAGCCCGCAGGCGCTGTACGCGCAGCTGCGCCGTGCCAACCCGGCACCGTTCGCCGGCTTGTTCAGCGCGCACGGCCGCCACGTGGTCAGCTCCTCGCCGGAGCGGCTGGTGTCGGTGCATGCCGGCCACGCGCAGACGCGTCCGATTGCCGGCACGCGTCCGCGCTTCGAGGGCGACGATGATGCCGCGCGCATCCAGGAGCTGGTCGGCCACCCGAAGGAGCGTGCCGAGCACGTGATGCTGATCGACCTGGAGCGCAACGACCTGGGCCGTATCTGCCTGCCCGGCACCGTGGTGGTCGATGAGCTGATGACCGTGGAGAGCTACGCGCATGTGCACCACATCGTCAGCAACGTCAGCGGCCACCTGCGCCCTGAGGTCACGCCCGGCGAGGTGATCGCCGCCACGTTCCCGGGCGGCACCATCACCGGCTGCCCCAAGGTGCGCTGCATGCAGATCATCAGCGAGCTGGAGCAGGTGCCGCGCGGTGCCTACACCGGCGCGTTCGGCTGGCTGAACCGCGATGGCGACTTGGACCTGAACATCCTGATCCGTACCGCCGAAGTGGATGGCCACGAGGTGAGCTTCCGCACCGGTGCCGGCATCGTGGTTGATTCGGACCCGGACAAGGAACTGGACGAGACCCGCGCCAAGGCCCGCGGCCTGCTGCGCGCGCTCGGCCAGCAGGGGTAGTGCCGGTGGGTGCCAGTGTTGTGGTGGGTGCCGACCGTTGGTCGGCACGCAGGCGCCACCCCGGTCATGACCCCAATCCATCGGCACGGTATCCTGCACGACGGAATCGAGTTCAGAGGTAGTCCATGGCGGGAGCCAAGCGCGGGTGTCTGTTCGTGGTAACGCTGGTGGTGGTGCTGGCCGCCGTCGTGGCCGGCGCGGGCGCGTGGTTCTTCTACCAGCAGACCCGCTTCGCCGATGCCCCGATCACCCCGACCGCCGAGAGCGTGGTCATCGCCAGCGGCGATGGCATGAACAGCGTGCTGCGCAAGCTGCGCGATGCCGGCGTGGACGAGGGCCAGGACGCCCAGTGGCAGCTGCTGGCGCGCCAACTCGATGCGGCCGGCAAACTGAAGGTGGGCGAGTATGCGCTCAGTGGCGAGCTGACCCCGCGCGAGCTGCTGCTGCGCATGCGTGCCGGCAAGGTGCTGCAGCACCGGGTCACGATTGTCGAGGGCTGGAACATCCGCCAGCTGCGTGCTGCACTCAAGCGCGCCGAGCCGCTGCTGCACACCACCGATACCCTGGATGACGCCGCGTTGATGCAGCGCCTCGGCTTCGGTGGCCAGCACCCGGAAGGCCGCTTCCTGCCGGAGACCTACGTCTACCAGCGCGGCGACAGCGATCTGGACGTGCTCAAGCGCGCCCACGCCGCAATGGAAAAGGCGCTGGACGAGGCCTGGGAAAGCCGCGCGCCGGACCTGCCGATCAACACGCCCTACGAACTGCTGACGCTGGCCTCGATCATCGAAAAGGAAACCGCGCTGGCCAGCGAGCGCCCGCAGATTGCCGGGGTGTTCATGCGCCGCCTGAAGATCGGCATGCGCCTGCAGACCGACCCGACCGTGATCTACGGCCTCGGTGCTGCGTATGACGGCAACATCCGCCGTCGCGACCTGACCACCGACACCCCCTACAACACCTATACCCGTGCCGGCCTGACCCCGACCCCGATCGCCATGCCCAGCCGTGACGCGCTGATGGCGGCCGCGCAACCCGCGGCGGGCGATGCGCTGTACTTCGTCGCCGTGGGCGATGGCAGCGGCGCGCACGTGTTCTCGCCCAGCCTGGACCAGCACAACGCCGCCGTGGCGCGCTACCTGCAACAGCTGCGCCAGCAACGTACCCAGGAGACCCCGGCGCAATGAGTCCCGCGCTGCTTCGCCACCCGCGTTTCGTCAGCCTGGAAGGCGGCGAGGGCGCGGGCAAGACCACCGCCATCAATGCCATCCGTGAGTGCCTGCGCAGCCACGGCCACGAGGTGGTGCTGACCCGTGAACCGGGCGGCACGCCACTGGCCGAGCGCATCCGCGGCCTGGTGCTGAAACCCGATGCCGAGATCGCCGCCGAACCGCTCAGCGCCGAAGCCGAGCTGCTGCTGGTATTCGCCGCGCGCGCGCAGCATGTGCGCCAGGTGATCCGGCCGGCGCTGCAGCGCGGCGCCTATGTGCTGAGCGATCGCTTCACCGATTCCAGCTACGCCTACCAGGGCGGTGGCCGCGGGCTTGACCCGCAGTGGATTGCCGACCTGGAGCGCCGCGCGGTCGGCCTGTTGCCGGGGCTGACCCTGTTGCTGGATGTGGACGTGGCCGTCGGCCGCGCGCGCGCCAACGGCCGTGACCTGTGGCCGGACCGCATCGAGAGCGAGCAGGACGATTTCTTCCAGCGCGTGCGCGAAGTGTTCCGCAGCCGCGCACAGCAGGACCCGCAGCGCTTTGCGTTGATCGACGCCGGCCAGGTGCAGGAACGCGTGGCCGCCGACGTGGTTGCGCGTGTCGAGCGCTGGCTGCAGGACGGGGAGGGCGCATGAATACCTTTTCACCGTGGCAGCAGCGCGCGTTCGACCAGACCGTGGCCGCGCTCGACGCCGGTCGCCTCGGTCATGGCCTGCTGATCTGCGGCCCGGCCGGGCTGGGCAAGCATGAGGTGGCGCTGGCGCTGGCCGACCACGTGCTGGCGCAGGGCGATGCAGCCCACGCAACGCGCACGCGCCAGCTGATCGCAGCGGGTACACACCCGGACCTGCAGCTGGTCAGCTTCATTCCGAACAAGAGCGGCGACAAGCTGCGTACCGAGATCGTCATCGAGCAGATGCGCGAGATCACCGACAAGCTGGCGCTGACCCCGCAGTACGGCGTGGCGCAGGTGGTGATCGTCGACCCGGCCGATGCGATCAACCGCTCGGCGGCCAACGCGCTGCTGAAGACCCTGGAAGAGCCGCAGCCCGGCCGCTACCTGTGGCTGATCAGCAGCGACCCGGCACGCCTGCCGCAGACCATCCGCAGCCGTTGCCAGCGCCTGGAGTTCAAGCTGCCGCCGCAGCACGAAGTGCTGGCCTGGCTGCAACAGCAGGGCCATAGCGAGGCATCGGCGCGCGAAGCGCTGGAGGCCGCGCGCGGCCATCCCGGCCAGGCCGACAACTGGCTGCGCGAAGACGGCCTGAGCCTGCGCCGCGAAGTCGGTCGAGATCTGGAACAGCTGGCCGCCAGCAAGACCGGCGCGGTGGAGCTGGCGCAGAAGTGGTGCGGTGACGACAACGCGGCGCTGCGCCTGCGCTTTGCCGCCGACCTGGCGCTGGCCCAGGCCAGCACCGATGCCTTGACCACGCCGGAGCGATTGCACAAGCTTGCAGCCTGGTTCGATGCGGCCAACCGCACCCGCGACCTGCTGCGCACCACGGTGCGTGCAGACCTTGCGGTGGTCGAGTTGCTGCTGGCCTGGAACAAGGTGAACGAGCGGCCTGCCGCAAGGGGAAATCGATGAGTGCCAGCAACGCCCGCCAGGGCATCCTGTCCCTGGCCGTGAAGGACAAAGCCGCGCTGTACAGCGCGTACATGCCGTTCGTGAAGAATGGCGGCATCTTCGTGCCCACGCCCAAGCGCTACTTCCTGGGCGACGAGGTGTTCCTGCTGCTGACCCTGCCCGATTCCAGCGAGCGCCTGCCGGTGGCGGGCAAGGTGATCTGGGTAACCCCGGCCGGCGCGCAGGGCAACCGCACCGCCGGCATCGGCGTGCAGCTGGCCGATGGTGCCGAAGGCGAGGGCGTGCGCCACAAGATCGAGACCCTGCTGGCCGGGCTTACCGGCTCGGACAAGCCGACCCATACGATGTGATTCCGGTAGCGCCGGGCTGGGCTCGGCTGCATGCCCCGAAACGCCTGTGAATCCGCTGTTCTGTAGAGCCGAGGCATGCTCGGCTGCGCACCCCGAAAACACCCGTGAACACGAATGTGAAAAAGTGTTGACGGCCTCTGAAAAGCCCCTATAATGAGCGGCTCAGCAACACACCGGGCGGTTAGCTCAGCGGTAGAGCATTGCCTTCACACGGCAAGGGTCACAGGTTCGATCCCTGTACCGCCCACCATGTTGCAGAACGAAAGAAGCCTCCAGAAATGGGGGCTTTTTTGTTACCA
>NZ_LEKR01000053.1:0-29834 GCF_001580555.1 Stenotrophomonas sp. DDT-1 | reverse complement strand
GCTGTCGAGATGGCGCTGGTGCGCCTCGATCAGGATCTGCTTGGCCTCAGCGGCGCCACCCCAACCGTCCAGCTTGACCCACTTGCCCTTCTCCAGGTCCTTGTAATGCTCGAAGAAGTGGCCAATGCGCTCCAGCCAGTGGCTCGAGACCTGGGCGATGTCTTCGACGTGGGCGTAGCCGCTGAAGATCTTCGAGACCGGCACGGCGAGGATCTTCTCGTCGCTGCCTGCCTCATCGCTCATCTTCAGCACACCGACCGGACGGCAGCGCACGACCGAGCCCGGCACCAGCGGCAGCGGCAGCACCACCAGCACGTCGGCCGGATCGCCGTCGCCACACAGGGTGCTCGGCACGTAGCCGTAGTTGCACGGATAGCGCATCGGGGTGGACAGGATGCGGTCGACGAAGATCGCGCCGGTTTCCTTGTCCACTTCGTACTTCACCGGCTCCGAGTCCTTCGGGATCTCGATGATGACGTTGATTTCTTCCGGCGGGTTCTTGCCGGGCGAGACGAGTTCCAGGCCCATGGTGTGCTCCAGGTGGGGATATAGACGGATAGCTCACCATTTTATGCCTTTGCCGGGCGCTGTGCAGGGTAGGGCTGGGCCGACCTGCGCGCCCGCCCCTGGCGGAGCGGGTGGGGCGGGGTTTCCCGATGGGTTCGACCCGGTCCCCGCGGCAGGCTGGACGTCCTTGCCAAGGAGACTTGCCATGAACTGGAACCGCTTGGGCTGTTGTGCCTTGCTGCTGCTGGCGCCGCTGCCCGCGCTCGCGCGCGGGTTGCATGTCAACCTGATTGACTATCCCTCCGACGAGGCCGGATGGGACCGTGCCTTTGCGCTGGAGGACGCGGTCGCCGGCGAATTCGCCGCATGGTGTGCCGACACCTTGTGTGAAGGTGATTACAGCAACTACCGGGTGATGGAGTTCCGCTGCGCCGTGCTCGCCCACCGCGGCACCGTGCAGCGCTGTGTCTGGGTGGTGGCCGCCAGCGAGCTGGAGGTTGAGCCCGACACGGGACACGTGCGGATCGACAACGGGAGCTGGGTCTGTCCGGTCGAAATGCAGCCCGGGGTGCCCGTCGACGCGTTCTACGCCTCCCTGGAAGCGCCGGGTGGCCTGATCGCCCCTCTGCCCGGGCTTGGCCATGGTCTCTTCGATGGGCTGCCTGAATGCCTGCGCACGCAGGGGAGGGTGGGCTGATGGGGAGCTTCCGTAGATGCTGGCTGTTGTGTGGCGTGCTGTCTGTCAGCCTGCCGTGCGCCGGTGTCGCTCAGGCTGCGCCTGCGTTCGTCGATGCGCGGGATTACGCCGGCCCGGGGGGCGGCCACGAGCGTTTCCTTGCTGCCGAGCGGCAACTGGTGCGTGGCTTCGATGAGGTATGTGGCGATACCTTCTGCGAGGGCGAGTACATCAATCTGTGGGCCATGCGCCTGCGCTGTTCCGTGGATCAGGCCACGGGGGTGGTTGTCCAGTGTGTATGGACCTTCGCCGGTAGCAACACCAGGGTAAAGTCCAGCGGCCTGATCACGGTCAACCGCGGACGCTATGCCTGCGTGCTGCCGCTGGCAACCGGAACACGCCTGGAAACCCTGTTGCAGGTGTGGGAAACGGGGGAGGGGTTCGATGCGTTGCACGCGCCGCTGCCCGGCACGACTGCCAATACGTACGACGCACTGGTTGATTGCCTGTAGCCCCGGCAACGATACGAATGTGACTTATTCGCATTACCGGAGTAGCATGCGCGCTGCCTCCCGTCTGTCGTCCCGGCTCCGCGCATGTCCTCCAATGCTGCCTCCCTCACTGAGCTGCTGATCCGCGAGCGGCCAGCGCTGCTGCGCCGGGTGCAGCGCATCCTCGGGGGCGACAACGGCGCCGAGGACGTGATCCAGGCGGTCTGGTTCAAGGCCCGTGGGGTCGATGACAGCCAGGCGATCGGCAACCCGCGGGCCTATCTGTATCGGCTGGCCGCCAACCTTGCCACTGACCACGGCCGCGAATCGAGCCGCCGCAACCGGCTGCTGGCCGACCACTACCTGTGGGGGGCCGACGAGGTGATCTCCACCGAGGAGCAGGCCATGGCACAGGATGAGCTGCAGCGGGTGCTCGATGCGGCGGGTCACCTGCCGGAGCCGACCCGCACCATCTTCCGGCTTAACCGCCTGCAGGGCCTCACCCAGGCCGAGATCGCACGCCGCCTGGGGGTGTCGGTGACCACCGTCGAGAATCATGTGCGCTCCGCGCTGCAGCGCCTGGCCTGGGCGCGCAGCGGTCGATGAGCGCGCCGGCTTGGGGCTGGCCTTCGCGCAGACGTCTTGATCACTGGACCGTGGATGCGGTCCAGTTCCCCCGCCTGCGCTTGAATGCGCCTGTCCGCCAGCCGATGAGCCCGCCGAACATGCAGCCCGCCGCCAATGACGATGCCCTGGCCGAACAGGCCCGGGACTGGATCGCGTGGCTGGCCTCGGGTGACATCAGCGATGCACGCATGCAGGCGTTCGAGCACTGGTTGCAACAGCCGGGGCACCGCAGGGCCTTCGAACACGAGCGCGCGTTGTGGCGCAGTGTCGGGCCGCGCCCACAGGCCGCCGGGGCCAGCGGACGGCGTCGGCCGCATCGACTGCGCTGGGCGATGGCTGTGGCGGCAATGCTGGCGATGCTGGTGGCATGGCCGGAGGCGTGGCTGCGCCTGCAGTCCGATCATCGCAGCACGCATCAGGTGCAGCACGTGCGGCTGCCCGATGGCAGTCGGGCGGTGCTGGATGCGGACAGTGCGATTGCCGTGCGCTTCGATGCGAACGCCCGCGAGGTCGAGCTGCTGCGCGGGCGCGCCTGGTTCGAGGTCAGCCCGGATGCACAGCGGCGTTTCAGCGTGCGCGCCGGCAATGGCCTGGTCGAGGACATCTCGACCGCGTTCACCGTGGCGCGTGGAGACGAGGGGGTGGAAACCCAGGTTGGGCAGGGCAGGGTGCGCGTGGCCAGCCCGGCCGACGGTGGCTGGACCTACCTGCAGCAGGGGCAGCGTGCCGTCTACACTGAACGTGGCGGGGTCATGCGACGGGCTGACGTGACCGCCGACAGCGTCGGCGCCTGGCGCCAGGGCGAGCTGCTGCTGGAGCAGGCCAGCGTCGCCGATGCGGTGCAGTGGGTGGGGCGCTATCGCGCGGGACCGACCTTCGTGCGCGGTGATCTGTCACGTCTGCCTGCAGTGAGTGCTGCGTTGCGCATCGACCGCCCGGAGCAGGCGCTGGACGCGCTGGCGGTAGCGGCAGGTCTTCAGGTTACTCGTCTTCCATTCGGCGTCGCCATCGTGCAGTAGCTCCACGCCACGCGTGGATGAGCGTCTCTGTGCCGACCAACGGTCGGCACCCACCGCCACCGGCCGACCAACGGTCGGCAACCACCGCGCACCGTCGGCATCCCCCGCGACCGCAAATCGCTCTTGGGGTTGTCGCGTGCCCAGCCGTCTTATCCGGCGAACGTACCCGCCGTCGCCACGTACGTCGCCGTGTCCGCCCGTGTTGCGGATGACGCCGCGTTCGCGGCACCGATTACCTGACAGGTTCTTCCATGTTCGACTCCCACCGCTCGGGCCGCGTACTGCGCCCGTACCGTCTGTGCATTGCGTTGCTTGCCGCCGGGCTGGCCAGCACGACGCCACCCGCACTGGCGCAGAGCGCCCGCAGCGACCACGCGGCCGTACTGCGCTTCGATATTCCTGCACAACCGCTGGATGAGGCGCTGCGCAGCTACATGCGCCAATCTGGCGTGCAGGTGGTGTACCCCGCATCGCTGGCACACGGCGCAACCTCCCACGCGGTCAGCGGCAGCCTGTCGGCCGACCAGGCGTTGCAGCACCTGCTGCAGGGAAGCGGCGTGGCGGTGCGCCGGGTCAGCGCCGATGCGGTCACTCTGGAGGCAGCAACGCCGGTGCGGGCCGATAGCGGTGTGATCGTCACCGGCACGCTGCGTGTGGCCGGCGACCGCGTCGACAGCGGTGCGAACAACGATGAAGCGCGCCTGCTCGACAGCTACCGCAGCGTGGGTTCGACCACCACGCTCGACCGCGCGCATCTGGAGCGCTTCCGCGGCACCTCCAACGGTGACATCGTCAAGGGTGTGGCCGGTGTCACCGCCGGTGATCCGCGCGTCGGCAATGGCTTCGACGTCAACATCCGTGGCATCCAGGGCCAGGGCCGCGTACCGGTGATCATCGACGGTGGCCAGTCCAGCATGGATACCTACCGCGGCTATGCGGGCCAGTCACAGCGCACCTACCTCGACCCCGACCTGATCTCCAGCCTGACCATCACCAAGGGCCCAAGCCTGCAGGCCAACGCCTCCGGTGGCATCGGCGGTATGGTCGAGATGGAGACGCTGAAGATCGGTGACGTGCTGCGCGAAGGGCGCGACTTCGGCGTGCGCGTGCGCAGTGGCCTGGCCAATGGCAGTGCCAACTACCTGCCGTCCTACAGTGCGACGCCGCGCACCGATCGTAGCGCCACCGGCAGCCAGTTCTTCAACGTGGCCGGTGCCGGTCACTGGGGCCGCTTCGACCTGGTTGCGGCCTACGCGTACCGGGACAACGGCAACTACTTTTCCGGCAAACACGGCTACGATGATTTCCCGCAGACCCGTCGTACGCTGGCGCCGCTGAATCCGCCGCGCACCGAAGTGTTCAACACCTCCTCGCGTTCGAAGTCGGCGCTGCTCAAGGGCACCTGGCGCATCGATGACACGCAGAGCCTGGAAGCCGGCTACCGCCGCTATGAAGGCACGGCCGGCGAGATCATGGCCTCGCAGATCATCCGGGTGGATCGGGACCGCATCCCGCAGTGGGATCCGGGCCACGTCGACATGGACAGCTACAGCCTGCGCTACCGCTTCAATCCGGACAGCGAGCTGATCGATCTACGCGTCAATGCCGCATACACCGACACCGACAGCGTGATGTACAACAGCCTGACCGGCATCACCCCCTGGTACTTCGATCGCCGCACCGAGTGGTACGACGCGCCCAGCTTCAGCGGCGACCCCGGCTACAAGGATGCCTACCGCAATCCGCTGCGGCAGAAGCGCTTCGGACTGGATGCCAGCAACACCTCGATGTTCGATACCCGCGCCGGTGCGTTCACCCTCGACTACGGCCTGTCCTACAGCGACGAAGACATCGCCCCGGGCAGCTCGGGCCCGATCAAGCACGACGACCTGGTCAACAACCGCTTCCTGCGCAACGCCGAGCGCAAGGAATACAGCGCCGTGGCCTCGCTGAAGTGGCAGCCCGATGAACATTGGGAGCTGCTGGCCGGCGGCCGCTGGAACCGCGTGGATGTGCATGACCGCAACCGCCTGGCCACGCCTGATACCTATGAGGTGCAGGGCCAGTACCGCTACACCGAGCTGCTCAACGGCAACCCGGCACTGCCCTCGTGGCGCGCCAAGCGCATCGCGTTGCTGAACTGGTATCCGGATGCCAATGGCAATTTCACCCAGGAATCGCTGCTGGCCTCGCCGTACAAGAAGGGCACGGTGGGCGACATCGGTGGGTGGAACTTCTATGACGCCGGCAAACCGCAGGATCTGGAAGTGCCGGTCAGCTGGACCTGGTCGCCGCCGATCCGCCGCCGTGACACCGCGTTCTCGCCGACTGCCAGCGTGGCCTACCGCTTCAGCGAAGACACCCTGGTCTATGTGAAGTACGCCGAGGGCACCAAGCTGCCGAGCCTGTTCGAGACCACGCTGGGCCTGTTCACCGCCGCCAAGCCGGTGGGTGAGCTGAAGCCGGAGCGTGCGCGCAGCTGGGAAATCGGTGCCAGCACCCTCCGCTACGACCTGTTCACCGCCGGCGACCGCCTGGCGCTGAAGCTGTCGTACTTCGATACCCGCATCGACGACCTGATCACCCGTGACTACCGCACGCTGTCGGCCGGCCTGATCCGCAACGTCGATCAGTTCAAGGTCTCGGGCATGGAATTCCAGTCCAGCTATGACAGCGGCAAGGTCTTCGCCGACCTGTCCGCGCATTACTATTTCAAAGCCAAGACCTGCGCGCCGGACATCGCCGCCGAGCGCCGGGCCTATGGCGCACAGCGCAGGAACGATGAGCTGGCCCACACGCCCAACTGCGTGGACGGCGGCTTCGAGGGGTCGTACACCAACACCCAGAACCCGCCGCGCTACATGGTCAACCTGACCCTGGGCTCGCGCCTGTTCGACGAGCGCCTGACCTTCGGCACCCGCATGGTCCACAACGCTGGCCCGATCAGCACGCTGGACAAGGACTGGAACGTGGGCCTGTCGGCGATCCAGCAGCTGTACCGGCCGAACACCTTGGTCGACCTGTTCGCCAGCTGGAGCTTCAACGACCAGCTGTCGGTGGAAGCCGGCGTCGATAACCTGACCGACCGTTACTACCTGGACCCGCTCGCCCTCGGCGTGATGCCGGCGCCGGGTCGCACCGCAAGGCTGGCGTTGACCTGGAAGTACTGATCTGCGGGGTCGGCTCCCTTTCCTGCGGAAAGGGCTCTGACCCCAGCGCGAGACAACGGTAGCGCCGGGCCATGCCCGGCGCCCCCATCAGGGCACTTACAGCCCGCTCGACGCCTTCACCGCATCTTCGTGCAGCGACTCGTTCAACTCATCCACCACGGTGGTCCATGCCGCATCGGCCTGCAGCGACTCGGACAGGAACTGGCGCTGGGCATCATTCCAGTACGGCGCCTCGACCACTTCGACGTCGGTGGCCAGCTGGTGTTCGCGGATGAAGCGGGCGATGCCCTCGGCGCTGGCGTCCAGGCCCAGCTGCAGGAACAGGTTGGTCATGCGCGGTTCGGTGGTGATCATCGTCGGTTCCGGATGGACAAGGGGATGGCCCATTATCGGTGTAGACGGCCTTGGGGAAAGCCCCGTGGCAGACGTCTACAGCAGGACGACCCTCCTGGCATTCCCCCATGAACGCACACATCGCTCCCGAAGACAGCCGCAGCCTGCGGCTCAAGGCCGCCACCCGCGACAGCCACGGTGCGCTGGACAAGCGCATCATGGCCGGTGACATCTTCGCCGACCGCAGCAACTTCGCCCGTTTCCTGCGCGTGCAGTATCGCTTCCACCGCAGCATCGATGCGCTGTATGCCAACCCTGCGCTGGACGCACTGCTGCCCGATCTCGATGAGCGCCGTCGCTTGGCACAGATCGCACGCGACCTGCAGGACCTGGAGCAGACCCTGCCAGGTGCAGACATCGACGCGCTGCCCTCGGACCTGGCGCTGCCCGCCGCGTTGGGGTGGCTATACGTGGCTGAAGGCTCCAACCTGGGCGGCACCATCCTGTACAAGATGGCCGCCAGGCTCGGCCTGAACCGTGATTTCGGCGCCCGCCACCTGGCCGCGCATCCCGATGGCGCAGCGCGCCACTGGCGCGAGTTCACCGCTGCGCTGGACGCGGTGCCGCTGAGTGCCGAGCAGGACCAGCAGGTGATCGATGCAGCCGACGCTGCGTTCCGCAGCGTGCATCGCCACGTCGAAGTGGAATTCGCCTGATGCGCGGCGCGCGCCCACAGGTGCAGCGCTGATGCGCTGGCTCTGGTTCGCGCTGGGCTGGCTGATGGTCGGCCTCGGGGTGATCGGCGCATTGCTGCCAGTCATGCCGACCACCATCTTCCTGATCCTCGCGGTGGGCTGCTTCGCGCGCAGCTCGCCGAAGTTCGAGCAGCGCCTGCTGGCGCATCCACGCTATGGCCCGTCGCTGCGGCTGTGGCGCGAGCAGGGCGCCGTGTCGGGCAAGGGCAAGGCGTTTGCCAGCGCAGGCATGGCGGCGGGCTTTGCCCTGTTCTGCTGGGGCGCGCATCCGTCGTGGCGCCTGTTGCTTGGCGTGGGCCTGTTCTTTGCCGCCAGCGCCGGTTACGTGCTCAGCCGGCCGGCACCGCGACCGGAGCCCAATCCGGTCGTGGAAGTGGACGACGCCAACGATCCTCGCGCGGCCCGCCGCCGCGCCGCATCCCCCGATACCGCTGGAACCCGAGACGATGCTGCCTGCTGACCGGGCCCGGGCGGTGGCCGCCATCGGGGTCGGATCCCTTTCCGCAGGAAAGGGATCCGACCCTGTCAAGCCTGCCATCCGCGCGTCGCGCGGATCTACAACAGCGGCACCAGCAGCAGCGCCACGATGTTGATGATCTTGATCAGCGGATTGATCGCCGGGCCGGCCGTGTCCTTGTACGGGTCACCGACGGTATCGCCGGTCACCGCGGCCTTGTGCGCCTCGCTGCCCTTGCCACCGAAGTGGCCATCCTCGATGTATTTCTTGGCATTGTCCCAGGCGCCGCCGCCGGTGGTCATCGAGATGGCCACGAACAGGCCGGTGACGATCGTGCCGATCAGCAGGCCGCCCAGTGCGCGCGGCCCCAGCAGCAGGCCGACCACCACCGGCACGGCGACCGGCAACAGCGAGGGCACGATCATTTCGCGGATCGCCGAGCGGGTCAGCATGTCCACCGCCTTGTCGTACTGCGGCTTGCCGGTGCCCTGCATGATGCCGGGAATCTCGCGGAACTGGCGGCGCACTTCTTCCACCACTGCGCCTGCCGCGCGGCCGACCGCTTCCATCGCCATCGCACCGAACAGGTAGGGAATCAGGCCGCCGATCAACAGGCCGATGATCACCGTGTGGTCGCTGAGATCGAAGCGGAATTCCTGGCCGGGATTGGCTGCCTGCAGGTTGTGGGTGTAGTCGGCGAACAGCACCAGTGCCGCCAGCGCCGCCGAGCCGATCGCATAGCCCTTGGTCACGGCCTTGGTGGTGTTGCCCACCGCATCCAGTGGATCGGTGATGTCGCGGATCTCCGAAGGCAGCTCGGCCATTTCGGCGATGCCACCGGCGTTGTCGGTGATCGGGCCGTAGGCATCGAGGGCGACGATCATCCCTGCCATCGACAGCATGGCGGTTGCGGCAATGGCGATGCCGTAAAGGCCGCCCAGTGCGAATGCGCCCCAGATCGCCGCACACACCGCCACCACCGGCAGCGCGGTGGATTTCATCGAGATGCCGAGGCCGGCAATGATGTTGGTGCCGTGGCCGGTGGTCGAGGCCTGCGCCACGTGCTGCACCGGCTTGTACTGGGTGCCGGTGTAGTACTCGGTGATCCACACGATCAGGCCGGTCAGGACCAGGCCGATCAGCGCGCAGCCATACAGCGCCGTCGGTCCATGCACGTTGTCGGACATCAGTCCGGTGGTGATCGGGTAGAAGGCGATGGCGGCCAGCACGCCGGAAACGATCACGCCCTTGTACAGCGCGCCCATGATCGAGCCGCCGGGCTTCACCTTGACGAATAGCGCGCCGATGATCGACGCGATGATCGACACGCCGCCCAGTACCAGCGGATACAGCACGGCATTGGCACCGGCTTCGGCCAGCATCAGGCTGCCCAGCAGCATGGTGGCGATGACGGTCACTGCATAGGTTTCAAAGAGGTCGGCCGCCATGCCGGCGCAGTCGCCGACGTTGTCACCGACGTTGTCGGCGATCACCGCCGGATTGCGCGGATCGTCTTCGGGAATGCCGGCTTCGACCTTGCCGACCAGATCGGCGCCCACGTCGGCGCCCTTGGTGAAGATGCCACCGCCCAACCGCGCGAAGATCGAGATCAGTGAAGAGCCGAAGGCCAGGCCGACCAGCGCGTGCAGCGCCTGTTCCATCGGCAGGCCCATGCGCAGCAGCAGTGCGTAGTAGCCGGCCACGCCCAGCAGGCCCAGCCCGACCACCAGCATGCCGGTGATCGCGCCGCCGCGGAAGGCGACGTCCATCGCCGCACTGATGCCATGGCGTGCGGCCTCGGCGGTGCGCACGTTGGCGCGTACCGACACGTTCATGCCGATGTAGCCGGCCGCGCCGGACAGCACCGCGCCGACCGCAAAGCCGACCGCGGTGTACCAGCTGAGGAACACACCGACCAGTACGAACAGCACCACGCCGGCGATGCCGATGGTCAGGTACTGGCGGTTGAGGTAGGCACGCGCACCTTCCTGGATCGCGGTGGCGATCGCGATCATGCGCGCATTGCCGGTGGGTTGGCGCAGGATCCAGCGCGCCGAGACGATTCCGAACAGGATCGCGAGAATGGCGCAGCCCAGCGCCAGTGACAGCCCGTGACGTTCCAGCATTAGACCCCTCCGCAGAATGGATGTAGGCATCCAGTGGCGATGAACGGCACCACGAGGGGGACGACGGGCTGCAGCCTGGAACCAACCCGTACCGACCTGGGCGGTCGTCCGACGTATGGCGGTGTTCAGCATTCCCTGGTGCCCGCAGTATGCGTGCCGTCACTTGTAGAGTCGAGCCATGCTCGACTGGCTCCTGGGAGCCGCGGCGCATGCCGTCGGGCCCTGGGCATGATTGGCGAGCCAACGGCCTTTGCACCCCGTTAAGGCAGCCTCTGCAAGCCTGCGCACAGCCCCGTAGGAGATCCCCCATGCGCCTGTCCCTGTTGATGCTTGCCGCCCTGGTCCCGGCCGCACCGGCCTTTGCTGCGGAAACGCCGGAACTGCAGCGTGCGGTCGGTGCGCCGCAGGCGGTGGGCGCGGTGCATACGCTGCGGCAGATCCCCGAGGCCTGCGCGCGGCTGGAAGGTGCGTTCACCGGTGATGCCGCCGCGCCATATCGCTTCTCCGCCGTCCGGACCAGCGAGCAATGCCAGCCACGCGCGCGCTTCGTCGATTACACCAAGGCGCAGCCGAGTGCCGACAAGGGCTGGAAGCTCAATGATGTGATCCGCGTGCCCAATGCCGCGTGCCCGGCGCAGCAGGCGGTGGTGCGGGTGTGGCGCCTGCCGTCGAGCCACAAGGTCGAGCTGGACGGGCAGGGCCAATCGCGCATTTATCTGGAAGAGGCGAAGAAGCAGGCCGCCGCCGGCCAGATTCCGCAGGTGACGATGTTCGCCGCGCAGCTGCAGATGGAAGGCAAGGCTTGCAATTGAGGTGGCGCGGGCGCTGCGCCCACGCCGCCATCCACGCGTGGTAGTGCCAGCCGCTGGCCGGCATCCGGCTGATCAATCCGCCAGCATTGCCCCGCGCGCCACCAGCAGCTCGCGCAATGCCCTGCGGTGGCAGTGCGCTTCATCCTCGCAGTAGCAGCCCACGCTGATGTCGCTGTGTTGCGACATCGCGGCCAGAAGGTCCAGCGCGTGGGCGGCATCGGGCGCCTTCATCTCGGCCTTGTAATGGCGGAAGAAGGCGGTCCAATCGGCCGCCGTCGTTGCCTCATGTGCCCGCTTCACCAGCTCCGCGCTGGGTGACAGGGTCGGAAACCAGACGTCGTACCAGTCCTGTCGGGCGAACTCGCTGCGCGGCACGCCGCGCGGCGGCCGCCGCACCGTGCCGATGCGCAGTCCCTCGCCGGGTTGGCGCGGCGTACCGAGTCGAACAACACGCAGTGCCATGATGACCTCCATGAAAAGGGGACGGAGGGGATTAAGTCGTATCCGACCCACTGCTGATGCTGTTGGAGATGACAGAGGGGCGTATGCGACTTAATCCCCTCCGTCCCCTTTTTCAGGTCAGCCTTCGAAGGCCGGCAGTTTCTGCTTCACCGCCACGTTCTTCAGGGTGACGTACTTCGGCAGGCCATCGGTGCCATAGGGAAGCGGTGCTTCGCCCTTGATCAGTGGTGACAGGTAGGCGCGTGCCCTGGCCGTGATGCCGAAGCCATCGCGGCGGATGAAACCAGCCGGCATCTTCTTCTCGTGGTTGGCGATCTTCGACAGCGGCGCGGCTTCGATCTTCCAACGATACGGTGAATCGCTGCTGCGCACGATCACCGGCATCACGCCATTCCGGCCCTTCAGGGCCAGCTGCACCGCGGCCTTGCCCACCGCCTGCGCCTGCTCCCAGTCGGTCCTGCTGGCCAGGTGGCGGGCCGAGCGCTGCAGGTAATCGGGCAGTGCCCAGTGCACCTTCAGGCCCAGCTGATCCTTGACTCGGCCGGCCAGGTGCGCCGCCACGCCGCCGAGCTGCGAATGACCGAACGAGTCCTTGCCACCGCCGGCATCGGCAACGAAGCGGCCATCGGCGGTGGCAATGCCTTCCGACGCCACCACCACGCAGTAGCCGACGCGCTCGACCACGGCTTTCACCTTGGCCAGGAACGTGGCCTCGTCGTAGGCGCGCTCAGGCAGCAGGATGATGTGCGGCGCTTCGTCATCACCGTTGCCGGCCAGGCCGGCGGCGGCGGCCAGCCAGCCAGCGTGGCGACCCATCGCTTCGTAGATGAAGACACGGGTGGAGGTTTCGGCCATCGCCGCCACGTCCAGTGCCGCCTCGCGCACTGAGACCGCGGTGTACTTGGCCGCTGATCCGAAGCCGGGGCAGGTATCGGTAACGGCAAGGTCGTTGTCGATGGTCTTGGGCACGCCGATACAGGTCAGGTCGTAGCCGGAGGCCTTGGCCAGCTGCGAGACCTTCAGTGCGGTGTCGGCCGAGTCGTTGCCGCCGTTGTAGAGGAACCAGCGCACGTCGTGGGCCTGCAGCACCTCCAGCAGGCGGTCATAGCGGGCGCGGTCGGCATCCAGCGATTTCAGCTTGACCCGGCACGAGCCGAAGGCGCCGCCCGGGGTATGGGCGAGGGCGCGGATCGCGGCGGCACTCTCCCTGCTGGTGTCGATCAGCTCCTCGCGCAGCGCGCCGAGGATGCCGTTGCGGGCGGCCAGGACCTTGATGCCCTTGGCCCGGGCCTGCTCGATCACCGCTGCCGCCGTGGCATTGATGACGGCGGTGACACCGCCGGACTGGGCATAAAGGAGAGTACCGTTGCGCATGCTTCTACCTGCTCGGGGGAGGGGACATTGCAGGGACATTACCCGGATGCGGTAAAGTGGCGCTATTGCGGTGCAGCGATACCGGACCGTCCGGGACGCGAACCTTCTTTGTTTTCAACACGTTGGAGTCAGGTCAATGCGATTGGTTCTGTTGGGACCGCCCGGTTCGGGCAAGGGGACACAGGCGACGCGCCTGAAGGAAAAGCTGGGGATCGCCCACATTTCGACCGGTGACATGCTGCGCGCGGAAATCGCCGCCGGCACCGAGCTGGGCAAGCAGGCCAAGACGGTGATGGATGCCGGCAACCTGGTGTCGGACGACATCCTGCTGGGCATGCTGGAGTCGCGCCTGACCCAGGCCGATGTCGCCAAGGGCTTCATCCTTGACGGTTATCCGCGCAACGTGGCCCAGGCCAATGCGATGGACGGCCTGCTGGCCAAGATCGGCCAGCCGCTGGACGCGGTGGTACAGCTGGATGTGCCCACCGAGCTGCTGGTCGACCGCATCGCCGGCCGCGCCAAGGAGCAGGGCCGCGCCGATGACAACCCGGAAGCGGTGCGCCAGCGCCTGCAGGTCTACAACGACCAGACCGCCCCGGTGGTCGATTTCTACGCCGGCCGTGGCACCCTGGCCCGCGTCGATGGCGTCGGTGAGCTGGACGAGATCGAAGCCCGCATCCTGGCAGCGATCAAGGCCTGATCCGGCGGGGCCGGCATGCTTCCGGTCCTTCGGGCGCAAAAAACACAGGCCTGGTCCGCGAGGATCAGGCCTGTGTCGTTTGATAGGCGCCAGCGAAGGGCTTGCTCAGGGCCCCGCAGCATGAGCTCCCTTGGGGATGGCCTCTTGGGGAGTAGGACCGGTTCGGGTACTGCGGCTGGCAGTTCGAATTGTGTCCGGGTTCACAGAACATCGCTATCGGGAATTCCCTGACAGCTGATTGGAGTTTTCTCACATCCCGTGTAGGGGTTGTCTTACCCGATAGCGGACATTGGCCCTATACAGCCGTCATCGGTCACAATCCTCGGTCATGAGCAGCGTACATATCCTTGCAATTGCCGGCACCTTCATGGGCGGCGTGGCCGCCCTGGCGCGGGAACTTGGGCATTCCGTCAGCGGCAGCGACCAGGCCATCTACCCGCCGATGTCGACCCAGCTCGAACAGCTGGGCATCATCCTGGACCAGGGCTACCGTGCCGACAGCGTGCCGGCCGGCACCGACGAGGTGGTGATCGGCAACGCGCTGTCGCGCGGCAATGCCGCCGTGGAAGCCGTGCTCGATGCCGGCCAGCGCTATATCTCCGGCGCGCAGTGGCTGTCCGAACAGGTGCTGCCGGGCCGCGATACGCTGGCCGTGGCCGGTACCCACGGCAAGACCACCACCACCACCATCCTCACCTGGCTGCTGGAAAGTGCAGGCCGCTCGCCGGGCTTCCTGATCGGCGGTGTCGCCGAGGATTTCGGTGTCTCCGCCCGCCTGGGCCAGGGCCGCGAGTTCGTGGTCGAGGCCGATGAGTACGACACGGCCTTCTTCGACAAGCGCAGCAAGTTCGTGCACTACCGGCCGCTGGTGGCCATCCTCAACAACCTTGAGTACGACCACGCCGATATCTTCCCGGACGTGGCCGCGATCCAGCGCCAGTTCCACCATCTGGTGCGTACCGTACCCGCACGTGGCCGGCTGATCGTCAACGGCGAGGATCCGTACCTGGCCGATGTGCTGGCGATGGGCTGCTGGACCCCGGTCGAGCGCTTCGGCTTCGATCCGGCGCTGGAATGGCATGCCGAGCTGCTGGCTGCCGACGGCAGCGCGTTCCGCGTGCACCATCGTGGGCAGGCGCTGGGTGATGTGCAGTGGTCGCTGCTGGGCCGCCACAACGTGCTCAACGGTCTGGCCGCGCTGGCCGCCGCGCACGCGGTAGGCGTGGCGCCGGCCGAGGTGATCCCGGCGCTGGCGCGCTTCCGCAGCGTCAAGCGCCGCATGGAAGTGATCGGCAGCCATGACGGCATCACCGTCTACGACGATTTCGCCCACCATCCGACTGCGATCGCCACCACGCTGGAGGGCCTGCGTTCCAAGGTGGGTGATGCGCGCATCGTGGTCGCGATGGAGCCGCGCAGCAACTCGATGCGGCTGGGCGCACATGCGCAGGCGCTGGCTCCCTCGCTGGCGCTGGCCGATGAAGTGGTGTTCCTGCATCGCCCGGAACTGGCCTGGGATGCTGCGGCGGTGATCGCCGCGGTGCGTGGCCAGGCCCACGCGGTGCCCGATACCGACGCATTGCTGGCGCAGCTGCAGGCCAGCGCGCGCAGTGGTGACCACGTGGTATTCATGTCCAACGGTGGCTTCGACGGTGCCCCGCGACGCTTCCTCGCCGCGCTGCAGGCCCGATGAGCGGCGACGGCTCGCTGCCGCTGTTCCCGCTGCACACCGCGCTGGTACCGGGTGCAGCGGTGGGCCTGCGCGTGTTCGAGCGGCGCTATCTGGACCTGGTCCGCGACAGCGGCCGCAGTGGTGAGGGATTTGGTGTCTGCCTGATCCTCGAGGGCGAGGAGGTCGGCGCACCGGCGACACCGGCCGCCTTTGGCGTGCAGGTACGCATCGAAGACTTCGATGTCGGCGCCGACGGCGTGCTGCAGCTGCGCCTGCGCGGCACCCGTCGCTTCCATGTCGAGCGCACCCGCGTGCGCGACAACGGCCTGGTGGTGGCTGATGTGCGCTGGTGCGAGGAAGACCCCGATGACGAACTGCGGCCGCAGCATGCACTGCTGGCCACGGTGCTGGGGCACATCATCGAGCAGGCCGGCGAGGCCTATGCGCCGGCCAATCCGGCGCTGCTGGACCAGGCCAGCTGGGTCGGCTGGCGGCTGGCCGAACTGCTGCCGCTGAGCGAGCAGCAGCGCCTTCAGCTGCTGCAGATGGACGACCCGCACCAGCGATTGCAGCAGCTGCTGGGCTGGATGCCGTAGCAGCCATCCACGCGTCTCGTGGATCTACCTCCGCCGGGCATGGCCCGGCGCTACCCGTCCGTGTTCCGGTAGCGCCGGGCCATGCCCGGCGGCTCCATCACGGTGTGGTCTTCAGCCGCAGCACCGGCAACCCGGTTTCGCTGTGCACGTCCTCGCGCTGCGGCAGGTCCTGCACGGCGTCCTTCACGGCATTCAATGCCGGGTCGACGCCACGCAGCGGGTGCCACATGCCGATCCACTCGAAATGGCGTTCGTAGCGCAGGGTCTGTGCACTGCCCAGCCACAGCGGCGTGTTGCCCGGCTGCAACTGCGCAGGGGCCGGCCACAGCCGCAGTACGTAGCGCTCATCACGGTGTGTACCCGGGCGTACCATCAACAGCGCTTCCACGCGGGTTTCCAGCGTCGCCGGCAGCACCGGCAGTTCATCGGCGCCGGTGTTCTTGTCCAGCATCAGCAGCGCCTGCTGCCAGCCGGCCTGCTCCTGCCGCTTCCAGCCGCGCGCTTCCAGTTGCGCCTGCAGCGGTGCCAGCGGACCGGCCACCTGTACGTCCAGCGGCCAGCGCTGGTCGTCATCGAACTCGTTGCGGCGCGCCGGCAGTGTCGCCCAGTCGTGCTGCCACCAGGCCTGCGTGTCCATTGCCTGCGGGGCCGGCAAGGTCGGCTCGAAGCGTTCCAGCTTCACCGGGATATTGCGCGGTGCGTACCACATCGCGGCGACGGCGAAGACGCCGTAGAACAGCCATGCCACCGGCTTCACCCAGAACGAGCGGTTGAAGCGGCGGCGGTAGGCGATGCCCAGCACCAGCAGCCAGAACGTGCCGAACAGCATGCCGCCGATCACATCGCTCAGCCAATGCGCGCCCAGGTACAGGCGCGAGAAACCGATCAGGCTGACCACGATGCCCGACACCAGGTACGGCCAGACGCGGGTGCGGCCGGGCATCTCGCGGGCGATCAGCACTGCGAAGAAGCCGAAGGTGATGGTGGCCATCGTCACCGACACCGACGGGAAGCCGAAGCCGCTGCTGGCGTCGACCGGACGCACCACGTCGACGGTAGCGCCGAGCAGCATGGTCAGCGCCAGGCCGAAGGCCAGCGCGGCCAGCCAGTGTGCGGCCGCCATCCAGCGCCGGCGCCAGACCAGGTAGCCCATCGCCGCCGCAGTGGCCGGCAGCAGCACCTGCCAGGCGCCCAGCGACGCCAGCGCGGCCATCGGGTAATCGGCCAGCGGGTTGCGCAGGGCCAGCATGGCCTGGTGTATCAGCAGGTCGATCGCCAGCGGCTCGCCATGCGCGACCACCACGGTCAGCAGCGCGAACCAGCCCCAGCCCAGCACCAGCAGCATCAGCGCCAGCATCGCCAGCGGCACCGACTCGCGCCGCTTCGGGTCCAGCACACCGACGGTGTAGCGGCCCAGCGTCGGATGGCGGTTGGACCAGTCAAGCAGGCGTGCCAGCCAGTTGTCCATGCGCGCGGCCGACCAGCGGTAGCCGTACAGCACGATGGCCCAGACCAGGCCGAGGATCACCGCCAGCAGGCCGACCACCACCACCAGCCGACCGGCTACGGCGGCCACCGCGTCATAGGCCTCGCCAAGAATCCAGCCCGGGGCCAGGAACAGCACCGCCCATGAAATGCTGGCGATGCCACTGGCCTGCACATAGCGGCTGGCTGGCATCTTCATCATGCCCGCGATGGCGGGCACGAACGGCCGGATCGCGCCGACGTAGCGTGCCACCAGGATGCTCTTGAAGGCATTGCGGCGGAACAGGTTTTCGCCGCGGTCGAGCAGCTGCGGGTAACGGCTGAAGGGCCACACGCCACGCAGGCGGTCACCCCAGCGGCGCCCGATCCAGTAACTGATGCCATCACCGGCGAACGCGCCCAGTGCGGCTGCGGCCACCGCGTACGGCCCGGAGATCTGGCCCAGTCCGATGAACACGCCCACCGCGAACAGCAGCGGCAGGGCCGGCACGATGGCACCGAGAATGATCACCGCATCGCAGAAGGCGATGAGGAAGATAACGGCACCCGCCAGCACGGGGTGAGCGGCAATCCACGCGAGCGTGGCGTCGATCCATGAAGAGTCCATTGCCCGATTATAGGGGCGTGAAGGTGACTGGTTCCCAGCCGCTTGGTGACCGTTTGCAACCGGCGCCATCGCCTAGAATGGGCCCATGCCGCATACGCCAGACACGCCACCGCATGCTTTGAAGGCCGACAGCTTCGGTCGCATCCTCCGTGTGGAAGGGCCGGCCGGCCCCTTCGTACGCCGTGACCTGGGCGCCACGCCGCTGTGGTTGCGGCTGCCGGCCTGGTGGCTGGCCCGCCGCGAAGCGCGCGCGCTGCGCCATATCCACGGCATGGCCGATGTGCCGCAGCTGCTGGCGTGGAATGGGCATCATCTCGACCGCAGTTTCATGGCCGGCGACGCCATGTACCAGCGCCCACCGCGTGGCGACCTGGCCTGGTTCCGCGCCGCGCGTCGGCTGCTGCAGCAGCTGCATCGGCGCGGCGTGGCCCACAACGACCTGGCCAAGGAAGCCAACTGGCTGGTGACCGAAGACGGCCGCCCGGCATTGATCGATTTCCAGCTGGCAGTGATCGGCAACCCGCGCTCGCGCTGGATGCGCCTGCTGGCCCGCGAGGACCTGCGCCACCTGCTCAAGCACAAGCGCATGTATTGCCGCGAGTCGCTCACCCCGGTGGAGAAGCGGGTGCTCAAGCGCACCTCGTGGGTGCGCGAACTGTGGTTCGCCACCGGCAAGCCGGTCTACCGCTTCGTCACCCGCCGCATCCTGCATTGGGAAGACAACGAGGGGCAGGGGCCGAAGCCGTGAGCACTGCGCAGGTGGTGACCGGCCCGCCAAGCGCGCGCAGTGTCCTGCGCCCACAGCTGGCCGGCGCCGACTTCGTGCATGCCTGCCAGGCAACGACCCATCGTGATGGGCGTTCGGCCTTGCAGGCCTATCGCGATATGGCCGCGACCATTCCCGGCTGGTTCGATGGGCTGATGGCGCTGCGCAATCGCGGCATGCGCCTGCTCGGCATGAAGCACCTGGGCTCGTTGCGCGCGGTGCAGGATGTTGCGGATCCTCAACCCGGGCATCGACTGGGCATCTTCACCCTGCAGTCGCTCAGTGACGATGCCATCGTGCTGGAAGACGACGACCGCCATCTGCGTGTGCAGCTGGCCCTGCAGTGGCACGGCGACGTGCTGGAAGTGGCAACGGTGGTGCATACGCACAACGCGTTCCGGCGCGTGTACATCGCGTGTACATGCTGCCAGTTGCGCCGGTGCACCGGCTGATCGTGCCGCATCTGCTGAGGAAGCAGGCGCAGGCGTACCGGTAGATCCACGCCATGCGTGGATGCGCCGGGGAGAACCGTATTGTAGAGCCGAGCCGTGCTCGGCTGCATTCAATGAGCCGAGCATGGCTCGGCTCTACAGAGGCTTGTGACCTTACGGCGTCGCCGGCACCACCTGCTGGCCAATGAAGTTGCGCTTGGCGTCGAAGTCATAGGCGATCTGCAACTCTCCCACGTCCGGGCAGGCGTGGCAGTCGCGCAGCGGTGTGCGGTACAGCAGCCGGATGCCGCCGTTATCCAATGGCGAGGCGCCGGCCGACTGCGCCGGTGCGAACGGCGTGGCCTGCGGGTGGTCCTTCAGCAGGGCCTGCACGGCGGGGTCGGCACGCAGGGTGTCGTCCAGCTGCACGGCATCCACATCGATGCGCTTGCCGGTGGCGTCGACCAGGCGGGTGCCCTCGTTGGTGTTGGCGCGGAACGGATACTCGACCGTGGCAATGCCCAGGCCTTCGTTCTCATGCCAGGCCGTCACGTAGGCCAGCTCGCCGCCGGTGGACAACTGTTCGGCGGCAGCAATGGCATCGGCGCTTGCGCCACCAGCGCGCATCGCATCGTGCAGGCACTCACGCGTGGCCGCATTCTCGCCCTGGCGGCAGGCGTTGAGGTCGCCATCCCACACCACTGCCTCGCTCCAGCGCAGCTTGCCGTCCGCGGCGGCTTTTTCTGCGCTGGGCGTGTCACCGGCCGACGGTTCCTTGCCGGGTTCCGGCGAACGGCCCTGGCAGGCGGTCAGCAGGGCAAGCCCCAGGGCAGGCAGCAACAGGCGGGAACGGCGCATGGCGTGAACCTCGTGCGTTGACTGGAGGCCCTAGTATCGTCAAGCCCGGGTGAACTCCACGTCGGCGCGGCATACTAGCGGCTCATTGCATACGCTGGAGTGTGGAACGTGGGCAGTCTGCAGGGCAAAACGCTTTTCATCACGGGTGCCTCGCGTGGCATCGGCCTGGCCATCGCACTGCGCGCTGCGCGTGACGGCGCCAACGTGGCGATTGCGGCCAAGTCGGCGGTGCCGAACCCAAAGCTGCCGGGCACCATCCATACCGCAGCCGAAGCCGTTACCGCGGCCGGCGGCCAGGGGCTGGCGCTGAAGTGCGACATCCGCGAGGAAGAGCAGGTGCAGGCGGCGGTTGCCGCCACGGTCGACGCCTTTGGTGGCATCGACATCCTGGTCAACAATGCCAGCGCGATCTGGCTGCGTGGCACGCTGGATACGCCGATGAAACGCTTCGACCTGATGCAGCAGGTCAATTCGCGCGGCAGTTTCCTGTGCGCGCAGGCCTGCCTGCCGTACCTGCTGCAGGCGCCGAATCCGCACATCCTGACCCTGGCGCCGCCGCCCAGCCTGGAACCGAAGTGGTGGGGCGCGCATACCGGCTACACGCTGGCGAAGATGGGCATGAGCTTCGTCACGCTCGGCCTGGCCGCGGAATTCGGCCCGCAGGGTGTGGCGGTGAACGCGCTGTGGCCGCGCACGGTGATCGCCACCGATGCAATCAACATGATTCCGGGCGTGGATGCAGCGGGCTGCCGTACGCCGCAGATCATGGCCGACGCCGCGCATGCGGTGCTGGTGCGTGAGGCGGCGGGTTTCCACGGCCAGTTCCTGATCGACGATGAAGTGCTGGCACAGGCCGGCGTCAGCGATCTGTCCGGCTATGCCGTGGACCCGTCGCGGTCGTTGTTGCCGGATCTGTTCCTGGACTGAGTGCTACGTTGCGCAAGGGCCGAGGGCTGCGGCCCTCGGCCTGCTGCGCTAGAATGCAGGGCTGTAATCGTTTTCAACAGGGATGTGAACACATGACACGTACGCTTTCCATCGCGGCGCTGGCCGCTTCGCTGTCGCTTGTCCTGGCCGCCTGCGGTGGCAAGGCCCCTGCAACTGCTGGCGACGCCGGCGCCGCAGGCACGCCGGAGGTCAACACGGTGCCGTCGGACGCACAGCAGCAGTTGACGGCGAAGCTCAACGCCTACATCGGCTGCTTCAACGCGCTTGATTCGAAGACGCACGACAGCCTCCAGTCCTACACGCGCTGGATCAAGGACGTCGAGGCCGGCCCGAGCGGGCGCGAGACACAGGTGTACGGTCCGTTCGAGATCAGCGATTACGACATGAAGCAGTGCGATGGCCCCGTGACCGAGGCGATGGCTGCCAAGCCGGCGCTGGCTGAGCTCGATGCCGCTGCTGGGCATTACCAGCAGGCGCTGAAGGCGCTGGTGCCGGTCAGCAAGGAGGCGCACGACTACTATGATCGCCAGGACTACGAAGACGACCAGTTTGCCAAGGGCAAGCAGCTGCACGCGCCCTTGATGGCCGCATTCAAGGACTTCGTGGCTGCCAGCGAAACGTTCAACGCCGAGCTGGAGCGCCAGAATGACGCTGCCCAGCGCGAGCAGCTCAAGGTATTGGAACAGGCCGAGGGGCGAACGCGCGAGTATTACCGTCTGGCGATGATGCTGGAAGCCAAGGCGATCGTGGAGCTGATGAGCGAGGACGACTTTGATCCGGCCCAAGCCCGTGAACGACTCGACGCCTTCAACCGTATTTCCGACGAGGCGCATGCCAAGGTGGCCGATCAGGAGCCGGGCAAGCTGGACTGGAACAGCTTCGAGCGCGAAGCCGAGAACTTCCGTCGGGAAGGCAAGGAGCGGCTGCAGCGGGTCAGCAGCAAGACGCCCTACAGCGATTTCGAACGGCGCATGCTGGATTCGCCCTCGATGGCACCGCGTGGCTCTGCCAGCAAGCTGATGCAGGAATACAACTCGCTCGTTTTCCAGAGCAACCGCCAGTAGGCGGGAAGCTCAACGCGTTATTTTTGTCGCAATTGAGCAGGTTGATCGCGACATGACACGCCCCGCAGCCCCGAATGCCAGCACCTTCCCGAGGTGCTGGAGCGCGCGCTCGCGCCATGCATGACGATGCCTGCAGTTTTCACTGGTGCAAGGAACTGATTTGAACGCATCCACACGCCTGATTCCTGTTCTCCTGCTCTGCGCGCTGGCCGGCTGCAACAACCCGGCCGGGCTGGCTGTCGCCGATCCCGGGCTGGAAAAGGTGAACGCCTATATCGAGTGCTACAACGGCGTCGAACAGCCCATCCACGAGGGTTTCCAGACCTACACCGGTTGGATGAAGGATTCCGAAGCCGGTCCAACCGGCAAGGAAGCGCAGCCGCGCTCACCTGGCAAGGTGTTGTCGCACCGCGTCGAGTACTGCGGCCAGCCGCTGACCGATGCGCTGGCAAAGACCCCTGCCACGCCACTGGATGCACCCGCGCGACAGTACCAGCAGGCATTCCAGGCACTGAACACCCTGATCGAGCGTGCCGATGGGTACTTCACCCGCGAGGACTATCGTCGCGATGGTGGCGAAGGGATGCGCAGCCAGCATGCCCCGCTGATGCAGGCCTATGCTGATTTCTTCAAGGCCAGCGAAGCAATGGATGCGGCGCTGGAAAAGAACGAGAACGATCGCCGCGCCGCCCAGCTGAAGCAGATCGAGGAAAGCGAAGGCCGCTCGCTGGCCTATTACCACCTGCGCCTTGTCGGCGATGGCAAGCAGCTGGCGATGGCGTTCCAGGGCGAGGCACCGGACGTTGCGGTGTTGCGCGGCCAGCTGGCCGACTATCAGGCGCTGGTGACGGAAATCCAGAACGGTGGTGTCGGCAAGGACGACCCGATGTGGGGCCATGTGCAGCGCTCGGCCGACAAGCTGGTGCGTAGCGCCGGTCGCGGTGTCGAGCGTCTGGAGCAGGGCAAGCCGATCACCGCCGATGCGTTGGCCGCCGAGCGCAAGGCGTCGGGCAGCTGGCTCACCACCGACCCTGAAGGCGCACAGTCGACGATTCTGGATGCCTACAACGACCTGGTGACCACCAGCAACCGCATGCGCTGAGGGCGATCCACACAGGGCGTGGATCTGCCCACGGTAGCGCCGGGCCATGCCCGGCGCGCACCCTGCGGGGTTGGTAGTGCCGGCCGCTGGCCGGCATGTGACTCAATGGCTGAATGCATCCGGCAGTTCACCGCCACATCTGCGGCAATGCCGTGCATCCGGCTCGTGGCCTTCCAGCCCGCAGTGCGGGCAGCCGCGGGCATCACGGCGCGCCGCCAGCTCGGCTTCGCGCATGGTGCTGGCCAGTTCGGCGGTGTAGATGCCGGTAGGCACGGCGATGATGCTGTAGCCGATCAGGATCAGCACCGAGGTGACGAAGCGGCCCAGCACGGTCTGCGGCACGATGTCGCCGAAGCCGACCGTGGCCATGGTCACCACCGCCCAGTACATGCTGGCCGGGATGTTGGTGAAGCCGTGTTCGGGGCCCTCGATCACGTACATCAGCGCCCCGGCGATGATGGTGATGGTGATCACCGTGAACAGGAACACCAGCACCTTGCGCCGGCTGCGCCACAGCGACGTCATCAGGACGCCGCTTTCCTCGATGTAGCGGGTCAGCTTGAGGATGCGGAATACCCGCAGGATGCGCAGCGCACGCACCACCAGCAGGCTCTGCGCGCCCGGGATGAACATCGACAGGTAGGCGGGCAGGATCGACAGCAGGTCGATGATGCCCCAGATGCTCACCGCGTAGCGCAGCGGGCGCTTGACCACCGCCAGCCGCAGCAGGTACTCGGCGGTGAAGATGATGGTGAAGCCCCATTCCAGGATGTACAGGCCGGTGGACCACTCGGCATGCAGGTGCTGCACGCTGTCGATCATCACCACCAGGATGCTGGCGACGATCGCCACCACCAGGATCAAGTCGAAGTTGCGCGAGGGCCGCGAGTCATGGCGGTAGATGATGTCGAACCACCGACGGCGCCAGCCGGTCTCGGTGGCGGGGTTCAGCTGGGGGGCGGAAAACGGTCGCATGGGCGCATTGTGCCGCAGGGGTTCCGGCGCGAGAATGGGGATTCCTGAACCCTGCCGACTGCCATGACCGCCGCTACCGATCCGCTGATCTCCCTTTCGCACTATTACCTGCCGGTCTACAAGCCCCGCCAGGTGGTACTGGAACGAGGCCAGGGCGCCCGCGTGTGGGACAGCCAGGGGCGTGAGTTCATCGACCTGGCTGCGGGTATCGCCGTGTGCGGCCTGGGCCACAACGATCCGGACCTGGTGGCCGCGCTGGTCGAGCAGGCCGGCAAGCTCTGGCACACCAGCAATGTGTTCTACAGCGCACCGCCGCTGCACCTGGCCGAGGAGCTGGTGAAGGTCAGCCGCTTCGCCGAGCGCGTGTTCCTGTGCAATTCCGGCGCCGAAGCCAACGAAGTGGCGATCAAGATGGTCCGCAAGTGGGCCTCCAGCCAGGGCCGTCCCGCCGACAAGCGGGTGATCATCACTTTCCGTGGCAGCTTCCACGGCCGCACGATGGGCGCGGTGACCGCTACTGCCCAGCCGAAGTACCAGGAAGGCTACGAGCCGCTGCCCGGTGGCTTCCGCTACATCGATTTCAACGATGAGGTGCAGCTGGAAACCGCGATGGCCGCCGGCGACGTGGCGGCGGTGATGCTGGAGCCGATCCAGGGCGAGGGCGGCGTGATGCCGGCCAAGTCCGGCTTCCTCAAGCGCGTGCGCGAGCTGTGCGACCAGCACAACGCACTGCTGGTGCTGGACGAGATCCAGGCCGGCATGGGCCGCACCGGCACGCTGTTCGCGCACTGGCAGGATGATGTGGTGCCGGACATGGTCACCCTGGCCAAGGCACTCGGTGGCGGCTTCCCGATCGGCGCGATGCTGGCCGGCCCGAAGGTGGCTGAGACCATGCAGTTCGGCGCGCACGGCACCACCTTCGGCGGCAACCCCCTGGCCGCCGCGGTGGCCCGCGTGGCACTGCGCAAGCTGGCCTCGGCGGAGATCGCCGCCAATGTCAGCCGCCAGTCGAAGGCGCTGCGCGATGGCTTCGCCCGCATCAACGACGAGTTTGGTGTGTTCAGCGACGTGCGTGGCCGCGGCCTGATGCTGGGCGCGGTGCTGGGCAAGGACTTCGCCGGCCAGGCCGGGGCGATCCTCGACCATGCCGCCGAGCACGGCCTGCTGACCCTGCAGGCCGGCCCGGACGTGCTGCGCTTCGTGCCGTCGCTGAACATCACCGACGAAGAAGTGGCCGAAGGCCTCAAGCGCCTGCGCGCAGCGATTGCTGCGTTCATTGCCGCGCGCTGAAGCCGGCAGAGGCATCTGTAGAGCCGAGCCTACGCTCGGCTCATCGCGATGTCAGGCAACAGGAGCCGAGCATGGGCTCGGCTCTACAGCGCGTCACGCGATCCTATAGCGCTTCAACACCTTGCCCAATCCACGGCCATCGCGCACGGTTTCCGCGTGCAGGCCGGCGGCGCGTGCGCCGCGCACATTGGCGAACAGGTCATCGACGAACAGCGTGTGCGAAGGCGCCACGCCCAGTACGTCGAGTGTGCGCAGGAATACTGCGGGCTCAGGTTTGCGCAGGCCGAAATCGGCGCTGCAGAACACGCGTCCCTGCAGCGCAGGGAACAGTTCCGGCAGCAGGGTGGGCAGCGCCTGTGCCATCAGCGCGCCGTTGTTGGTCAGTACCGCCAGTGGCAGCTGCAGAACCTGCAGCCGCTGCAGCACCGCGTGCTGCGGATGGCTGGCCGCCTGGCGTGCGGCGATCCAGCTGGGTACATCGACGGTCCTGCCCAGGCACGCCCCCAGCTGCGCCAGATAGGCCGGACCCTGCAGCGTGCCGTTGTCATGCGCCGCTTCCAGTCCGCTGTCGAACAGCGCCGCCTGCACTGCGGCAGGGGTAACATCCAGTGCCTGCGCCAGGTGCAGCACGCGCTGCGCGCGCTGGTACTGCACCAGCACGCCGTCCACATCCAGCAGCAACAGGTCGATCCGCATCGGTCGAGCATGCCATTGCAGTGAGTGCGCGGGAAACCCTGGAGTGGGCATGCGACAGACGGTCGCAGACGCGGCCGCAGGGGCCTGCCTAGAATGGTGCTTGAACCGCAGGAGAGGCAACGATGAAGGCTTGGTGGGTGGCAGTGGGACTGGGCGCGCTGATGCTGGCGCCGTCGGCGATGGCGCGGGTGTGTGCGGTGAGCATCGACAGCACCGACCAGATGAGCTTCAGCAGTCGCGAGATCAAGCTCGCCGCTGATTGCACCGCCGTGGATCTGACCCTGCGCCATACCGGCAAGCTGGCCGCTACCGCGATGGGCCATAACTGGGTGCTGACCCGCACGGCCGACTACCAGCCGGTGGCACTGGCAGGCATGCGCATGACCCTGGCCGACAGCTACCTGCCGAAGGCCGACAAGCGCGTGCTGGCGCACACCAAAGTAATTGGTGGTGGCGAGACCACGCGCGTGCGCTTTTCCACCCAGGGCCTGCAGAAGGGCGGCGACTACACTTTCTTCTGCTCGTTCCCCGGCCACTTCGCGATGATGAAGGGCAAGTTCGTCTTCGGTTGAAAAAAGGGGACGGAGGGGATTAAGTCGTTTATGCACAAACGACTTAATCCCCTCCGTCCCCTTTCTTTGCGATCAGCCCTTGGCGGCCTTGAATGCCACGCGTGCAGCGGCGAGGGTGGCCTCGATCACCGCGTCATCGTGGGCGCTGGACAGGAAGCCGGCCTCGTACGCCGACGGCGCCAGGAACACGCCCTGCTCCAGCATCGCGTGGAAGAAGCGGTTGAACGCTGGGATGTCACAGGCGGTGGCCTGCGCATAGGTCTCCACCTTCTCACTGGTGAAGAACAGCCCGAACATCGCGCCCACGCGGGTGGTGGTCACCGCCACGCCGGCTTCGGCGGCGGCCGCTTCCAGGCCGGCGCACAGGCGTGCGGTGCGTTCGGCCAGGTCGTCGTGGAAACCCGGCTGCTGGATCAGCTCCAGCATCGCCAGGCCAGCGGCCATCGCCACCGGGTTGCCGCTCAGCGTGCCAGCCTGGTAGATCGGGCCGGCCGGGGCGATCTGCTGCATCAGCTCGCGGCGACCGCCGTACGCACCCACCGGCATGCCGCCGCCGATGATCTTGCCGAACGTGGTCAGGTCCGGGGTGATGCCGTAGTGCGCCTGCGCACCGCCGAGGGCGACGCGGAAGCCGGTCATCACTTCGTCGAAGATCAGCAGCGCGCCGTGTTTCGTGCACAGTTCGCGCAGGTGCTGCAGGTAGCCCTCGCGCGGCGGGATGCAGTTGGCGTTGCCGACCACCGGTTCGATGATCAGGCCGGCGATGTCATCGCCCTGCTGCTCGAACAGCGCAGTGGCCGCTTCGAAGTCGTTGTAGGGCAGGGTCAGGGTCAGTTCGCTCAGCCCGGCCGGGACGCCCGGCGAGGTCGGCACGCCCAGGGTCAGCATGCCGCTGCCGGCCTTGACCAGGAACGAGTCGCCGTGGCCGTGGTAGCAGCCTTCGAACTTGACGATGCGGTTGCGGCCGGTGGCGCCACGCGCCAGGCGGATCGCCGACAGGGTGGCCTCGGTGCCGGAGTTGACCATGCGCACCATCTCGCACGACGGCACCAGGCGGGTGATGGTCTCGGCCATGGTCACCTCGGCCGCGCATGGCGCGCCGAATGACAGGCCGTTGTCGATCGCCTTCTTCACCGCCTGGCGTACCGCCGGGTGGTTGTGGCCGACGATCATCGGGCCCCAGGAGCCGACGTAGTCGATGTAGCGGTTGCCGTCGACGTCGTACAGGTAGGCGCCGTCGGCGCGCTCGACGAAGAACGGTTCGCCGCCGACCGACTTGAACGCGCGCACCGGCGAATTGACGCCGCCCGGCAACAGCTGCTGGGCGCGGGAGAACAGGGCGTGGGACTGGTCGTGGTTCATGGGGGAATATCCTGGGCGTTACGCGAACTGGGCGAGGAAGGCGCGCTGGGTCGCGACCGGGTCTTCGGCGGCGAACACGCTGCTGACCACGGCGACCAGATCGGCACCGGCGTCGATGATGGGACCGACATTGTCCGGCGTCAGCCCGCCGATCGCCACCCGCGGCACGCCCAGTGCGGCGCTTTGCCGCAGCAGGTCGGTATGGGCGCGGCTGGTGGTGATCTTGGTGGTGGTCGGGAAAAACGCGCCGAAGGCCACGTAGCTGGCGCCGGCGGCCACGGCCCTCTCGGCATTGGCCAGCTGGTCATAGCAGGAGGCGCCGATGATGGCCTCGGGGCCGAGCAGGGCGCGCGCGCTGGGGATGTCGCCGTCGGTGCCGCCCAGGTGCACGCCCGCCGCGCCCACGGCCTTGGCCAGCGCCGGGTCATCGTTGACGATCAGCGGCACGCCGTGGTCCGCACACAGTGCCTGCAGCGCGGTGGCCTGCTCCCGCCGCAGCGCGTCGCTTGCGGTCTTGTTGCGGTACTGCAGCCAGGTGGCGCCGGCGGCCAGCAAGGGTGCGGTACGGGCCAGCAGGCGTGCGGTATCGGGCTCGTCCGGGGTGATCAGGTAGACGCCGCGGGGCGCCGGGGAAGCAGAAGTCATCGATGGCTACCGGTGAGTGGACCGCGATGGGACAATGGCGGCCCGTGAATCCAGTCCTGATTATCCGATGAGCGACGCCACCCCCACCACTTTGCGCACCTGGATGTGCGTGGTCTGCGGCTTCCTGTACAGCGAAGCGGAAGGCTTGCCGGAGGAAGGCATCGCGCCAGGGACGCGCTGGGAGGACATTCCCGAGACCTGGACCTGCCCGGATTGCGGGGTGACCAAGGCCGATTTCGAGATGGTCGAGGTCGATTGACTGGAGGGCCACCCGGCCCATCCGGTGGGTGTGGACCGTTGGTCCACACACCGACTCCCTCAATGCAGCCGCGGCATCGGCCCGCCGAGGTCGATCAGCTTCTCGCGCAGCCACTGCGCATCGCTGGCTTCCGGGTTGCGCTTCAGGTACTGGCCCAGATCGTGGCGGGCACCGGCCAGGTACTCCAGCTGCAGATAGGCCAGGCCGCGGTCGCGCAGCGCATCGTCCTGCTCCGGGGCCAGCTTCAGCAGGCGGTCGGCACTGCGCGCGGCGCGGTCCCACTCGCCGGCTTCGGCATACACGCCGTGCAGGTTGCGCAGCATGCGCATCAGGATCGCGCGCGCGGGCGCCGGGTCGAGGATCTGCGCCAGCACCTGGTCGTCGGGCATCTGCCCGCCCAGATGTGACTTGGCCCGCTCGCGCAGTTCGTCCACGTCCAGCGGTCGGCCACCGTTGAACGGGTCCATCACCAGCACGCCGTCGTCCACCGGCAGGCGCACCAGGAAGTGGCCGGGGAAGGACACGCCATCGAGCGGAATACCCAGCCGGCGCGCGACTTCCATCTGCACCAGCGCCAGCGAGATCGGATTGCCCAGGCGGCGCTCGAATACCTGGTTGAGGTAGCTGTTGCGCGGGTCGTAGTACTCGTCGTGGTCGCCGCTGTAGCCCAGCTCGTCGAACAGGTGGCGGTTGATCGCCGCCATCTTCAGCGGGCTGTTGTCGATGCTCTCCACTTCCGAGCGGAGGTGCTCGACATGGCTCTGGATCAGCGCGTCGTAGGTGGACGGCTGCAGATCGGGGTACTCATCGCGCGCGATCAGCAGCGCGGTCGGCAACAGTGGCAGCGCCTCGTCTTCGAGGTCGGCCAGGGCATCCCAGTCGGGGAGTGTGATCCGGTCCTGCATGGCCACAGACTGGCGTCATTCGCAGGCGGTTTCAAGCGGTGTCGCGTGAAAAATTCAGGGGTCAGATGCCTTTCGCGAGCGAATGGGATCTG